>DPKY01000134.1 GCA_003542275.1 Methylococcaceae bacterium
GTTTTAAATCACGATCGGCTTCAGAATGCACAGCAACTACTTTAACACCTAATTCACGACACGCACGCAACACGCGCAACGCAATTTCACCGCGATTGGCGATGACGATTTTATCAAACATAACGCCTCGCTATTTATTCAATAATGAATAAAGGCTGACCGTATTCCACAGGTTCAGCATTTTCCACTAAAATTTGAGTAATTACACCGCTTTTATCGGCTTCAATTTGATTCAAAATTTTCATCGCTTCAATCAAGCAAAGTGTATCGCCAACATTGACCGTTTTACCAATTGTCACAAACTCTTTGCTTTCAGGCGATGCCGCGCGATAAAACGTGCCGACCATCGGTGATTTGACAATGTGGCCTTTCATTTCAGCTGTGGCAGGTGCGGGCGACGAGGTATCATGACTTGGCGCGGCGGATACGACAGGCGCAGGCGCGGCGTAAGCAACTGGCGCTGCAGGCGCCACCGCTGTACTGTAGCGATTGATACGAATGAATTCCTCACCTTCTTTAATCTCAATTTCTGCGATGTCAGATTCTTCGATAATTTCGATGAGTTTTTTTATTTTTCTAATGTCCATGGGTGACCTATGATTTCTTCTCTGGGGTTAAATACTGCTATTTTTGTTGTTACGATTCTTCGCTTTTGCTAAGGACACGATTCACCGCCTGCAACGCTAATTCATAGCCCGTTGCGCCAAGCCCACAAATAACGCCTTGTGCAATGTCTGAAAAATACGAATGTGCCCTAAACGGCTCACGCGCGTGCACGTTGGAGAGATGCACTTCAATAAAAGGGATTTTGGTGGCCAACAACGCATCACGCAATGCAACGCTGGTGTGAGTAAACGCGGCGGGATTGATAATAATAAACGCAACGCCTCTGGCATACGCGTCATGAATGTGGTGTATGAGTTCGTGCTCGGCATTACTTTGATAAAAATGTAGCGTATGGCCTTGCGCAATCGCTTGCGCTTTGAGCGTTTGTTCAATCTCCGCAAGGGTTTGATTGCCATAATGACTGGGTTCGCGCACGCCCAATAAATTCAAATTTGGGCCATTTAAAACAGTAATTATCGCCATGACAGCCTAAAGTATGCAGTTAAAAGTGGGGTAATTTTACCGTTTTGCACCATTTTGTCCAGTTTAACCATGAAATACGCACAGATAAGCCCATTTTATGCGCATTTGTAAGCAACATTTAGCGTCAAATACGGATTTTCGTTGCCAAATAATGAAAATCGCCCTGCTCAAGATAAGGCAAAATACCCAGCAACGGCACAGGCAGTTGAGCCGTTAGCGATGCAATAGTAGCCTCAATACAAGTGAAATCCTTGTCGCTACACACTGCAAGCCAGCCAGCGCAAGGTAATGTTGCTTTTTCAATCGCCTCAAAGGTTAATTGCGCATGATTGAGACAGCCTAATTTCACCGACACCACTAAAATCACCGGCAAGGCTAACGCTTGCGCCAAATTGGCAATCGTTTGCGTAGCATTGAGCGGCGTGTACCATCCGCCTGCCCCTTCCACAATCACGACCTCGGCAAGCGCTTGAAGTGTATTAAAATGCCCCAGCACGACCTCAACGTCGACAGGGTGGGATTTTCCCGCTAAATGTGGCGAAATAGGCAACGCATACGCATAAGGATTGATTATTTCATAATCCACCCACACAGCGCCGCATTGCTGAATAGCCAGCGCATCCGCATTGCGCCACTGACCGTCTTGTTGCTCACAACCCGATGCAACGGGTTTCATGCCCAGCACGCATTGCTGTTTTTGTTTAAAATAGGTCATGAGCGTAAGTGTCGCCCACGTTTTTCCAACATTGGTGTCTGTCCCTGTAATAAAGTAGCCGTGTTTCATTGCCTCAAAAAAGCCTCTACATTTAATATCGTCACGTCATAAGTGGCATTTTGGGTAAAATGCACGAACTGGGCATCAACAACCCCCTGTTGCACAAGCGTTGTTAAAGCGCTACCTTCTCTCACTTCACAGGCTTTGATCACTTGCAATGATGTCGCTTGAATTTGACAAGCCAACCACGCAGAAAGACTGTCTGAGGTAACGTCCCATGAAGCAGGCACGCCGCCTGCATTAAGCTCGGCAATGTCCGGCGACCAAATGGCCAGGGGTGTGGCGTGGCAGTTGTATACCGATGCGCAAAGCGTAAATGCAGGAAAAAAGCTTTGAAGCATGATCGCGGTTTGTTGCATGGCTAAAAGCGCCATTTCATGTGCCGCGATGTCATTAAAATGCCATTTTTCTTGCGCCATACGCACATTCTCTGCAAATTGCCCCCCGCCACACACAACAACGGTAGGCATCTTCTGCTTTTCAATATGCGCTAAACAAGCAAACACATCATATTGCGCTCGCTCAAAGAGACTCCCCCCCAATTTCACCACACGCATACGCAATACGTTAAGATTGAAAACGCTTTAGCACATCAAACAAAGCCGCTGCTTTATCAAAACTTTCCTGATATTCATCTTCCATCACCGAATCATTCACAATGCCCCCACCCGCCCAAAAACGAATAGTATTGTCTGATTCCACAAGCGTGCGAATGGCAATATTGGTATCCATATTCCCATTAAAGCCAATATAGCCTATCGCGCCACAATACACGCCCCGTTGATGCGGCTCAATTTCATCAATAATTTGCATCGCACGAATTTTAGGCGCCCCCGTAATAGAACCGCCTGGAAAACACTCTTTTAATAAATCCAGCGCGTGTTTCTCTTGCGCGAGTTGCCCCGTGACTGTGCTGACCAAATGATGCACCGTGCTGTAGCTTTCAATCTCAAATAATTTGGGCACACGCACTGACCCCGTTTCACACACTTTGCTAATATCATTGCGCAACAAATCCACAATCATGACATTTTCAGCGCGGTCTTTTGGGCTGTTTTGTAAACTTTGCATTTGCGCCTGATTTTCACGCTCATCTACTTTGCGCGGTCGCGTACCTTTGATGGGCTTGGTTTCAACGTGTTGGCCTGTCAATTTTAAAAAACGCTCGGGTGATGAACTCAACACCCGCACGAAAGGAAAATGAAGATAAGCGCTAAACGGCGCGGCATTCACTTCACGCAAAATACGGTAAACTGCCCATGTATCGCCTTGACAATTCGCGCTAAAACGCTGCGTGAGATTGACTTGATAACAATCGCCCTCTTTGAGGTACTGTTTTATTTTTTGAAAAGCGTGTTTGTAGGTGGTTTGTGAAAAATTAGCCTGAATTGCGCTGTTGAGTGAAAACGGCTCGGCGCTGCCCTCGCGCCGTATTTCACTAAATTGCGTAATTAACTGCGGCGTTTTTTCAACGTCGTAGCAAATTAAATAGCTTTGCGCGGCGTGATGGTCAACAATCACGGCCCAGTCATAAATCCCCACCGCCATGTCAGCAGTGCCTTCGGCATCTGTTGCAATACTAGGCAAACGTTCTATATAACGGGCTAAATCATAAGAAAAATAGCCTATCGCGCCACCATTAAACGGTAAATCCAGCGGTATAGAAGACGCTGAAAATATTTCGCCATAGCGTTTCAATTCGCTTTTGAGTAAATCAAAGGGATTTTCACTGGAAATGAGCATCTGAGAAGCACTCGAAATCGTCGTAAGACCAGCGCTGGTTTCAAAGGTACAAATGGGATTTGCGCTGAAAATATCATAACGCCCTTGTTGACTGCTAGGGTAACCGCTATCTAAAAAAACGGCCCAAGGTTCATGCGCACACGCGGCAAATAAGTCAGCGCTATTGCGAAAATAAGGCAGTAAATGACAAACGCTCTGCAAAGACATACAGCTAACGGCTAAAGAATTGACCAAATGCGCGACTGCCTGACCCCGTCTTAATCGTATCGCTCACCACAAGCGTGTCAGCATCAATCACAGAAACGCTGTTATCAAACCAATTCGCCACATAGATATGTCTATCATCCGTCTGTGTAGCAATGCCTTCTGGTTTATCACCTACCGTAATGTCTTTAATGACCTGCAGTGTGCGCGTATCGACAACCGAAACGTTACCGTCTTCTTGATTGGTGGCAAACAAGAGCGTGTCGTCTTTTGCCAAACTGACCGCATAAGGCAATTTGTTGACTTTCACTGTGCCAACGAGGTGCATGGTTTTTGTTTCAATCACGCTCACGTCATCGCTTTGCACATTTGCGACATAAAGATAGGTATTTTTGCCATTGAGCGTCAACCCAAAGGGATGCAAACCAACAGGCGTGACATTGCGTGTTTGGTGCGTGTGTAAATCAATTTGTGAAACCGAATTACTTAAACGATTGGCTACATAAAGCCAACGATTATCCTCACTTACCACAAGACCCGATGGGGATTTTTCGACCTCAAGGGTAGCGATAGATTTCAACGTTTGCGTATCCACCACGTTCACCACATTCGCATACCAATCCGCCACATAAAGACGCGCGTCATCAGGTGAGAGGGCAATCCCCAATGCGCCCTCACTCAGCGAAACGGTGGCAACCACCGCTTTCTTTTGCGTATCAATCACCGCAACGCCTTTTGCTTGAGGCGTCGACACATACACCCTCGCGCCATCACGTGACACGGCAACGCCAGCGGGTTTGCCTGCAACAGGAATAGTGTATTGGACTTGATTTGTCTGCGCATCGATAACGGATACGCTATCGCCAAGCTGATTGGTAATGTACGCAAACGGCGCCGCCAACACGGGGNNACGGGGTGAAAAAATGAAACGGCAGCGACACCCATCGCTGCCATCCAAGGTGCTAATTTTTGCACGATTATTTTTCAGCCAGTGACTTCAAGTTTGCCAAGCCTTCTTTTAACACCGCTGTCACCGCTTTGTTTGCGGTTTCTTCGTTCATTTCTGCTGGCGGATTGTTATTCATATAAGCGCGATAGTAGCCTGTTTTCCAAGATACCACGGTGGCGCCGCTTTTACTTTCCACTTCAAGGCTTGCGGCATAGTTATCCACAGGAAAAACGGGGACTTTCTCTTCTACGCCAGCATGGGTAATGGTGTGTGAGGTGCTGATATCGGTAATTTTGTAGGCATAGGTCATTTTTGCCGCATCATATTTTTTTAATTCTTCTGTGATGGTGCCGCCATTTTTGAGTGTTAACACGCGTGAGGCGCCTTTTTCATTGCCACCCGTTGCAACAACCCNNATGCAGGGAGCCAAGATAAGTCATTATATTCTTTGATTATGCCCCACACTTTTTCAGCCGGTGCATTGATAGTGATTTCTTCTTCGACTTTTTGACGAACAGGCCCGTGTGCGCTCGCCACAGAAGTGAACATAAAAGCGCCAAGTGACATCAAAAGGGTGAGTTTTTTCATAATGATTTTTCCTAAAAGTGAAAATGTAAAAATTACCGTTTAATTATAAGCTAACTCATGCGCCTGAGCATTAGAGAATTTTAGTGCGGGGCACGACGTGCGAGGACGTAGAATACATCAAAAGTCGCCGCCACTCCCCCTGCCGCGTTTTTGGGGTAAGCAGAAATCAGTGTTTTTAAGGCCGCTTTAGTAGTGAGTGTTTTACTGCGTGCATCACTGACGTTATGCGCCCCAATTTGTTTTAATTCGTGCATCAAATCCAGTACGCTCGCATACGTTTGCACATACTGTCGAGTGATTAATGTCATCTCCACAAAACCCGCTTTTTCTAAGCTATTTTGCAACGCGGCATAGGTGTAAAAATCATTCACGTGCGCAAAATCGTCTACTTGTGTCCACGCAGATTTTAACTCGCAGAGCGTTTGATGGCCAAATGTTGAAAATACCAATCGGCCTTCAGGTTTGAGAACACGCCGCAACTCACTGAGTGCGCTATCAAGCGGGTAACACCACTGCAAGGCGACATTTGAAAAAAGGGTATCAATCGTGCCTGCTTGCAAAGGCAGTTTTTCAGCATCAGCACACAAGTAAATCGCTTGCTTTGCCACTTTTTGACGACACTGCGCAAGCATAGCCGGTGCTAAATCCAGCGCAAAGACAGTTGCGTTTTGGCAATGCGGTAGCAGTTGCCCCGTTAAAAACCCCGTTCCACAGCCCACATCCAGCACCCGACCGTGGAGCGCATCAAGGGCGTGTATGCGCAGTAAATCTTGACCAATCTGGCGCTGTAGGCGAGCTACGCTATCGTAAGTCATGGCCGCTTGACTAAACGACTGTTTAATTTTCGCTTTTTCTAGTTGCATCGATAAAATCGCACAGTAGATTGACACACGCTTGCGGTTGCACAATAAAGGGCAGATGCCCTGCTTGCTCAATGAAATGCAGTTGCAGTGCGGGTTGTAATCGTTTCATGGCTTCACCCACAGCGGCGGGAATTAACGCATCATCACAACTCAAAATGGCCGCGACAGGGCAAGTCATCCCTGCAAGCGCCTCGCGCATATCACGCTTCTCAAGCAACGCTAGCCCCTCCATCAAAGCCGTCAACGACGGCCCGTCTGTCAAAGCAAAACGGGCTTTTACTGTTTCTAAGACCTCTCTGTTTTTTTCTATGCCTTGACATTGCAACGCTAAAAAACGCTGTAGCGTGACGGGGGCATTTTGAGCAATCTGCGCACAAAAAGCATGAAATGTCGCTGCATCCATGCCTGGCCACTGTTCATTGGCAAGAAAACACGGATTGGACGCCATCAATATCACCCCTTCAACACGCGAGGGATAGCGTGCGGCTAGGTGCAAAGCCACACTTGCGCCAAGTGACCAACCCAGTAAATAAAACGGTTCGTCATCGAGAGAGTGCAAAATGCGCTCGCCCATCGCTTCAAGCGTGGCTTCAGCGGGCAGCTGCGCAACACACGTTAGTGTGTAATGGGACGCAAGTTGCTGAGCAAACGGTCCCCACATTTCGCTGTGCATCGCCCAACCTGGCAATAAAACCAGCCTTTTTTTCATACGACTATTTTGCTTGGCTGTCGAGATAATCTTCATAATTACCGTTAAAATCGATAATCGTATCCGCTTTAATTTCAATAACGCGTGTGGCCAATGACGAGACAAATTCACGATCATGACTGACAAAAATGAGCGTGCCAGGGTAATGCTCAAGCGCTGTATTTAAGGATTCAATTGACTCCATATCCAAATGGTTCGTGGGCTCATCGAGCACCAACACATTTTGTTTTTGGAGCATCAATTTACCAAAAAGCATTCGCCCTTTCTCCCCACCAGACAACACTTTCACCGATTTGTTAATTTCATCTTGCGAAAATAATAAACGCCCAAGTGTCGCGCGAATAGCTTGGTCATCATCGGTTTCTTTACGCCATTGCGACATCCACTCAATAAGCGTCATGTCGTAAGCAAAATCAGCGGCATGGTCTTGCGCAAAATACCCCACTTCCGCGTTTTCTGCCCATTTCACCGTGCCCGTATCGGGCATGAACTCACCAACAAGTGTTTTAAGTAGCGTAGATTTACCAATCCCATTTGCGCCAATTACCGCAACGCGCTCACCGGCGGCAATCATCACATTAAACTGTTTAAATAACGGCGTTTCACCGTAACCTTTGCTGATATCCTCTAACTCGATAGCAAGGCGGTGTAATTTTTTGGTTTCATCAAAACGAATAAACGGATTAACACGACTCGACGGCTTCACTTCATCGAGTTTAATTTTTTCTAGTTGCTTGGCGCGTGAGGTGGCTTGCTTGGCTTTTGAGGCATTGGCAGAAAAACGGCGCACAAACGCTTGCAATTCAACAATCTGTGTTTTCTTTTTCGCATTACTGGCTAGCAGACGTGCCTTCGCCTCTGACGCAGCCACCATGTAATCGTCATAATTACCCGGATAAACCCGCAATTCACCATAATCCATATCAGCAATATGTGTGCACACACTGTTTAAAAAATGACGGTCATGCGAAATAATCACCATCGTGCACGCACGTTCATTGAGAACGTCTTCAAGCCAGCGAATGGTATTGATGTCCAAGTTATTTGTTGGCTCAT
>DPKY01000146.1 GCA_003542275.1 Methylococcaceae bacterium
TTTTAATGTTAAAACAAGTCTAGTATTATTTTAGCTAGAAAGCATGGTGCAAACGATGCACCATGTAGTGTAAATATGAAATTTAATGTCGATACGATAGGACACAGGATGGAAAATTCAGCAGAAGATGACGACGCATTGGCGTCGTTGCATTTCACGCAAACAACGCATCAACACCACCATCATCATTTTAAAATAGACCGGCGCGGAGAGAGTGAAAAGAAATCAGCGGTGTTAGAACTCAATGTGAATGTTCATGCACTAGCTGAATTCAATCACGCACTCAGTGTAGAGGCGCTACTTGAGGACATTGGTGAGCGAATTCATCACCGGTTGCGCGAGAATGATGTTGTTTTGCCAATGGGTGGCGATAAATTTGTGATTTTACTTGAAGATGTGGCGTCCCTTGCCAATGCCGATGCGGTCGCGCATGAGTTGATGTGTCTTGTTCACAGCCCGTTTGCTATGACGCAACAAACAGAAAATNNCCAAATAACCTTGGCGCAACGATTAGCATTAGCTTCTTCACGGAACTCGAATTAGAATTAGTGAATTTTCCGCGACACAAAAAACATAAAATTTTTGATATCCGCGAACATCTCCATAAAATTTCTGACGACAAAAATGATTAAACACTGATGAAACTCAACGCAAAAGACATTGAAACCGGCTTTCTCTATCAAACCAGTGATAAACACTATCGGGCGGTGCTCGCCGTTAAAGGTGATTTTTTAATTTATGTGGCCAGCTTAGGCGCCGTAACGCTGAATTTAGCGAATCCGCAAGAGATCATGCCTTTTGACAATCAACCGTTTAAAAAGTGTCAAATTGCTACCTTTGCTAAAAAAGATTATCAACTGTTTTCTGCCAATGCGACGCAAGAGAATATCGCCATAAAACACGCACTCAACGATAAACAACTTGCCGATATTACGTTGCAATGCAACGCAAAAGCCGCTATTGCTACGCTTTAGCCTTTCTTTACTTTTTCTCATTTTCTCACACTGGAGCTTTCACGTTTATGTCTGAAAATTGCTTATTTTGCAAAATGATTGCCGGCGACATTACGCCTAGCATTGTCTATGAAAATGATCGTGTCTTGGCGTTTAACGACATTGCCCCCCAAGCGCCTATTCATGTACTGATTATCCCCAAAAAACACGTTGCTACGCTCAACGATATCGACGATAACGCCCTTTTAGGTGAGCTGATGCAAACCGCTTCGCACCTCGCCAAAGCATTAGGCGTAGCTGATGCGGGGTATCGAACCGTCATCAACTGCAACGCGCAAGGCGGTCAAGCGGTGTATCACCTCCATGTGCATTTGCTTGCTGGGCGTCAAATGACCTGGCCTGCTGGGTAATTTAAGTCATTGCGTGAGAGCGCTACTATATAATCAACATGAAAAAACTCTTTCGTAAAAAAACACCGCACGCGACGTCATCGGCGCCAACGCATCTCAAAGCGTGTTTATCAAAATGGGATTTAACCTTTTTGGGCGTGGGCGCCATTATTGGCACAGGCATTTTTGTTTTAACGGGTATTGCAGCAGCAACGCAATCTGGGCCGGCGGTGATTTTATCATTTATTTTAGCCGGATTAGCGTGTGCGTTTGCGGCGCTCTCTTACGCTGAACTTGCGTCTGCAGTGGGGGGATGTGGCAGTGCTTATGGTTATAGTTACGCCGCATTTGGTGAATTGATTGCGTGGATTATTGGTTGGGACTTATTGCTTGAATATGCCATTTCCGTGGCGGCGGTAGCCAATGGTTGGGCGGGGTATTTTAACAATGCACTCGGCGCATTAGGCATCGGTTTGCCCGATGCGCTCACTAAAGCGCCTAAATTGGGCGGCATGGTGAATTTGCCTGCATCAATCATCATTCTACTGCTCATGGGGCTTTTGATTGCTGGTGTCAAACACAGCGCAAAAATCAACAACATCATGGTGGCTATCAAACTGGCAACCATTGCCGTGTTTATTGCCTTGGCAACGGCGCACGTTAATCCAGAAAACTGGCAGCCTTTCATGCCGTTTGGTTGGTTTCAAACACTCCCTGATGGCAAAACCGTGGGCGTCTTTGCTGGCGCATCGATTGTCTTTTTTGCTTATGTGGGCTTTGATGCGGTGTCCACTGCCGTAGAAGAAGCCGCTAATCCTCAGCGTGATGTGCCTTTTGGTATTGTGGTATCGCTCGTTTTTTGCACCGTGATATACATTATTGTCTCAGCGCTCCTCACAGGCGTTGTGCACTACGATGCGCTCAATGTCGCCTCACCCGTTGCCCATGCGCTGAATTTACTGGGCTTTCACTGGGCCTCTGCGCTGGTGGCTACTGGCGTGATTGCTGGCCTCACAACAGTCATGCTCGTGCTCTATTATGGCCTCACGCGTATCATTTTTGCGATGGCGCGTGACGGATTACTGCCCTCGTTTTTTAATAATTTACACGAAAAAACGCAAACGCCTATTCGCGTGATTTTAATTTGTGGTGTGGTCATGGCCATTATTGCCGGCTTTATACCGCTGGGCGATTTAGCAGAGCTGGTTAATATCGGTACATTGGCCGCTTTTGTTTTAGTATGCGGTGGCGTTATTGTGTTGCGTATCACGCAACCTAATTTAAAACGCCCTTTTCGAGCGCCTTTCAATCCACTTTTTCCCGCACTGGGTATGCTCTCTTGTAGTGCATTGATGGCCTTTTTACCTGCACAAACGTGGTGGCGCTTTCTAATTTGGCTGGGCATGGGGCTGGTGTTTTATTTTCTCTACGCCAAACGTCACAGTAAACTGGCGTAATTTGATATAATTAAAGCGATATTTCACTTTTCTACTTTTTGACTAACATTTATGGCTCAATACATTTATTCCATGCACAGGGTGGGTAAAATTGTCCCCCCTAAAAAACACATTCTCAAAAACATTTCATTGTCTTTTTTTCCAGGCGCTAAAATCGGGGTATTAGGGCTAAACGGCTCGGGAAAATCCACGCTACTTCGCATCATGGCCGGCCTTGATACGGAAATTGAAGGCGAAGCCAATCCGCTCAAAGGCATTAAAATTGGCTATCTTCCTCAAGAGCCGCAACTTGATGTCACCAAAACCGTGCGCGGCAATGTCGAAGAAGCCGTTGAAGAAGTCAAGGCCGCGCTAGCGCAACTTGAGCAAGTGTATTTAGATTACGCCGAGCCGGATGCCGATTTTGATAAACTCGCCGCTGAGCAAGCGCGTCTTGAAGATATTATCAACGCCTGCGATGGGCATAATTTAGACCGCAAATTAGAAGTGGCTGCTGATGCGTTGCGTCTGCCTGAATGGGATGCGAATGTGGCAACTTTGTCAGGTGGTGAAAAACGCCGCGTGGCCTTGTGCCGTTTGCTGCTCTCTAAGCCCGACATGCTGTTGCTGGACGAACCAACCAACCACTTGGACGCCGAAT
>DPKY01000248.1 GCA_003542275.1 Methylococcaceae bacterium
ATAATGGCGCCGTAATCATCATGGGTTTGTGCAAACTCCGCTAATTTTTTGTCAATACCTATTCCCGCCGTTACTGCAAAACCGCCAATATAGTCAGCGATGCGCATAGATTGTGGAGCGATAAAGTCTGTTAAGCAATAATTTGCGCGGCCTGGTGCTTTGATATTTTGTTGACGCAGGTGAGGCAATCTCTCAAGAATGTGCTGGCGCGATTCATCCGTATATAAAATAATGTCGTCTTCTATGCTATTTGCTGGAAAAAAGCCAATCACAGCCCGCGCTTGCAACCAATTTTCTGCAATAAGGGACGCTAACATGGTTTGCGCGTCATCAAAGAGTTTTTGCGCTTCATGGCCGACCACGGCATCGGATAAAATTTTGGGGTAACTTCCCGCCATTTCCCACGTTTGAAAGAAAGGACTCCAATCAATATAGTGTGCAAGTATTGCCAGTGGCAGGGTATCAATGACTTTTTCGCCTAAAAACTGTGGCTTAACGGGCGTGTAGGCTTCCCAAACAAATTTATTTAGCCGCGCGGCTTCAAGGGAGTGTTGCGGTGTTTTGGCTTCTTTTCCTCTATGGCGCTCGCGCACTTGCGCGTATTCTTCGCGTACACTGGTTTTATACTTGTCGCTGAGCTCTTGACTGAGCAAATGACTCGCCACGCCCACTGCCCGTGACGCATCGGTGACATACACTACCGAACCCGCGCTGTAGTGTGGCTCAATTTTAACGGCAGTATGGGCGCGAGAGGTCGTTGCACCACCAATCATTAAAGGTATCGTAAAGCCTTGGCGTTGCATTTCTTTTGCAACGTGTACCATTTCATCAAGCGAGGGGGTAATGAGACCGCTTAGACCGATAATATCCACGTTTTCCATGCGGGCGGTTTGCAGAATTTTTTCAGCAGATACCATGACGCCCAAATCAATCACGTCATAATTATTGCATTGCAACACCACCGCAACGATATTTTTGCCAATATCGTGCACGTCGCCTTTTACCGTCGCCATCAAAATTTTGCCGTTTGTTTTACGCTCTCCCGCCGCTTTATCGGCTTCCATAAAGGGCATCAGATACGCCACGGCTTTTTTCATGACACGCGCCGACTTGACCACCTGTGGCAAAAACATTTTCCCCGAGCCAAATAAGTCGCCCACCACATTCATACCGTCCATCAAAGCGCCTTCAATGACGTATAAAGGCCGCTCTGCTTGCAATCGCGCTTCTTCGGTATCTTCATCAATAAAATCGGTAATGCCTTTTACCAGTGCGTACTCTAAGCGTTTATTGACCGGTAACTGACGCCATTGCGCCTCTTCTTTTTTGGTTTCGCTGCTACTCTCACCGCGATATTGTTGCGCCAGTGACAGTAAAATATCGGTGCCTTCACCGTTGTGACGATTTAAGATGACGTTTTCAACCGCGTCGCGTAGAGCAAGGGGAATGTCTTCATAAATAGCAATTTGCCCCGCATTAACAATCCCCATAGACATACCTGCCTTAATGGCGTGGTATAAAAAGACGGCGTGAATGGCTTCACGAACGGGATTGTTGCCGCGAAATGAGAACGATACGTTAGATACGCCGCCAGAAATGAGTGCGTAGGGTAGTGTACGTTTGATTTCACGCGTGGCTTCAATAAAATCGACGCCATAATTATTGTGCTCATCAATGCCGGTTGCAACAGCAAAAATGTTGGGGTCAAAAATAATGTCTTCTGGCGGGAAATCCACGTGTTGCGTTAGGAGTGTATATGCGCGTTGGCAAATTTCAATTTTGCGTGCTTGGGTATCCGCTTGACCTACTTCATCAAAAGCCATGACAATCACTGCCGCACCATAGCGACGCACTAATTTGGCTTGTTCAATGAATTTTTCTTCGCCTTCTTTAATGGAAATAGAATTGACAATGCCTTTGCCTTGAATACATTTGAGGCCCGCTTCTAAAATCTCCCACTTTGACGAATCGAGCATAATGGGCACTTTGGCAATATCGGGCTCGGCGGCAATTAACATCAAGAAACGCACCATGGCTTCTTTAGAGTCAAGCATACCCTCGTCCATATTGATGTCAATAATTTGCGCACCATTTTCGACTTGCTGTTTTGCCACATCAAGCGCCGCATCAAACTCACCGTTACTAATTAAACGCTTAAAAACGGCCGACCCTGTGACATTGGTGCGCTCACCGACATTGACAAATAAACTCTCTGCTGAGATGTTAAGCGACTCTAATCCCGAGAGTGCGCAGTGTTTTTCAATGTGGGGTAGGGGGCGAGGGGGTATTTTCTCCACAGCGTGTACAATGGCTTTAATTGTCTCTGGTGACGTTCCACAGCAACCACCGATAATGTTCAAATAGCCATTTTTTGCCCAATCCGCAATTTCTGCGGCCATTTGCTCTGGGGTTTCATCATATTCGCCAAACGCATTGGGCAGGCCCGCATTAGGATGCGCTGAGACGTGCGTGTTACAGATACTCGATAGCTCTGCAATGTATTGACGTAATTCGGTTGCGCCTAGTGCGCAGTTAAAGCCAAACGAGATAGGTTTGACGTGCTTGAGTGAATTCCAAAAGGCGCCTACCGTCTGTCCCGATAACGTTCGACCTGAAGCATCGGTAATCGTACCTGAAATCATCACAGGCAAGCTGTAGCCCTGCGATTCAAACACGGTTTCAACTGCAAAAATAGCCGCTTTGGCATTGAGTGTGTCAAAAACCGTTTCAATTAAGATAATGTCCGCGCCGCCATCAATAAGCCCTTGGGTGGCTTGCGTGTAAGCAGCGACTAAATCATCAAAGAAAATATTACGAAAGCCTGGGTCATTAACGTCTGGTGACATCGATGCCGTGCGATTAGTTGGCCCTAAAACCCCAGCAACAAAACGCGGGCGTGTGGGGGTGTCAAATTCGTCGGCTACTTCTCGAGCAAGTCTTGCAGAGGCAACATTGATTTCATAAGCCAGTGATTCCATGTGGTAATCAGCCATGGCAATAGTGGTTGAATTAAACGTGTTAGTTTCAACAATATCTGCACCGGCTTCAAAATACGCACGATGAATGGCTTTGATAATATCGGGTTGTGTGAGGGAGAGTAAATCATTATTGCCTTTTAAATCGACTTCCCAATTGGCAAAACGCGCCCCACGATAATCTTTTTCATCAAGTTTATAGCTTTGAATCATGGTGCCCATTGCACCGTCAAGAAAGAGAATGCGCTCGGCGAGTTGTTGTTTAAGTAAATCGGTTTTATTCATAAGGTTTGAGTCTCTCACTATCGCGGTGAAGGGGGCGTTTTCTAACATAATCTAAAAATAAATAAAGGCGCATCATCCCAAAATGATGCGCCTTTTTCTAAACGGCAAGTGTTTATGCCACGGCGTTGAGGGGATGCGTTGTTAAGTGGCCACGCCCATCTTCGGTGAATTCATCATCGCTAATTTTAAAATTATCGAGTTTCATCGTGAGATATTGATCAAAATACGCGCGTAGGTCTTTTTCAACACTCGCATCAAAATGCGGTTTGACAATATGCGTGGTGCCCCATTTTGTGTGTACAACTTTGCCGTCAACAACGACGAGTTCACCGTCTTTGAAGACATAATCGGGTTTTTCAAACATTTTTTGGCGATCAGCGTTATTTGTATAAACGGTAATATNNGCAATCTCTTGCAACGTATATTCACGCTCAATAGAAGCAAGTGTTGTCATTTTTTGCGCTTCAGGATGCAATGTTGCTAAAACATCATTTCTAAACGTTCTATCCATCAGCAGACGAATTAAATGCGGATAGCTGGTAAACGGCGCACCATTAGGATGATCAGTTGTTAAGAAAATACGCCAAGGGTCGTCCACGAGTAAAAAGGTTTCAAGACCAATGGCCCATTGCAAGGCGTTGACAAAATTTTGGTCTTTGTATT
>DPKY01000086.1 GCA_003542275.1 Methylococcaceae bacterium
ATCAAACACTGGTATCAAAAGTAGGCGCTTCTGCCGATGCGGCAAACGTGAGTTTGTCTGCGCAAAAAGCCTTGAATAATCAAGCCATTGAAGCGCGTGCCAGTTTTGCTGGAGTTAACCTTGATGAAGAAGCCGCTAACTTAGTGAAATTCCAAAATGCGTATCAAGCGTCATCACAGGTCATTGCCATTTCACGTTCACTTTTTGATAGCCTACTTGGCGCCATTCGATAATTTAGGAGACGATGATGCGTATTTCAACCGCTTATCCACAACAATTTAACATCAACTCAATGGCGAATCAGCAAGCGCAACTCATCAATACGCAAGCTAAAATTTCGTCTGGTCAGAAGTATTTAACCCCTTCTGAAAACCCTGCCGCCGCCGCTTATTCACTCGGTTTTAATGAAGCGATTGCGCAAACGACGCAATACCAAGAAAACATTGCCGCGATCAATCAACGACTTGGCCTTGAAGAAACGGCTTTATCCAATATGACCGATACCATTCAGCGTTTGCAAGAATTGGGGCTGCAAGGGGTGAGCGATTCAGGGAATTCAACGATTTCACGCAGCGCCATTGCCGCAGAATTTGATCAACTAAACGATCATCTTTTAAGTTTAGCCAACACACGCAATGCGAACGGTGAATATATTTTTGCGGGCACAAAATCCACCACCATGCCTTTTAGCAAAGTCCCTGTTGATCCAAATACACCTGAAGGACAGTCCTCCCCTGCTTTTGCTTACGCAGGCTCGGCAACGCAGCGGGTGGTGCAAATTGGCGTGTCACGCACGATTGCTGATGGCGACACCGGCCTTGCCGTGTTTGGTTCACCACAAGAAGGTACCTCTATTTTTGATGTCATCAAAACATTTTCTGACGAGCTCAAAGCGGATAATCCCACGCTTGAAACCTTACAAAAAATTGACGATGCCATGATTAGGGTTTCAACCATTCATTCGCACATTGGCGCCCGTCAAAATGCGCTTGACCGCCAAAAAGCCACCAATGATGATTTTATTTTGAACACAAAAACGGCGCTCTCAAGTGTTGCGGATTTGGATATGGCTGACGCCATCACCAAACTCAATTCTCAACAAACTTCGCTACAAGCCGCGCAACAGTCCTATGCAAAAGTGCAAGGAATGAGCTTGTTTAAGTATTTATAGCCTGGATTGGCGTGAAAGTCGTGCGCTTGCTCGTATCGTGAGCGCACAAACAAAATGACGGTTATGCTTAACAACGTAATCGAAGATACGGTAAGATTGACACTGTATTTTTAATTACTGAGGAGAAAATAATGGTAAGCATTCTCGCGGTTGATGACTCAGCCTCAATGAGAAAAATGGTGTCTTTTACATTAAAAACAGCCGGTTATGACGTTCAAGAAGCAGAAGACGGTGTTGATGCCCTTGAAAAAGCTAAGGCACACACGTTTGATTGCATTGTAACGGATGTCAATATGCCCAATAAAGATGGTATTACGTTAATTCGAGACCTTCGGCAGTTGGCGCAGTATAAATATGTCCCCATGTTACTTTTAACAACCGAATCAAGCGTTGAAAAGAAGCAGGAAGGCAGAGCCGCTGGGGCGACGGGTTGGATGGTCAAGCCATTTAATCCGGATCAGCTTTTGAAAACGCTCTTAAAAGTGTTAGATTAGCAGACTCAATCCTAACGCAGTTTCATCTACTTACAATAAGGAAAAGACCATGTCCGTTGATATGACACAATTTCACGCTGAACTTTTTGAAGAATGCCTTGGCTATTTAGACGCCATGAAAGCCGATTTGGAAAGCATTGACTTAACTGTTTTTGATGCCGATAAACTCAACACCATCTCGCGTGGTGCACACACCATTAAAGGTGATTGCGCAATGTTTGAATTCACGACGGTTTCAGATTACGCCAAGATCATGGAAGTGCTCTCAGGTCAGATGCGCGATCAACATAAACAAACCAATGCAGGCAATATTGAGGCAATGCTGGACGCAGTGGCTTATGTGCGAGATATGATTACGACGCTACAAAATAAAGGCACACTCGATGACGCTGCCGCTGCAGCACATGGCGCAAAACTGCAAGAAACTATCGTCTAATATCGCTGTTTTAACGTATTTTCTTTCATCACATTGCATGGCATTTTGACGTGCAATGCGCCAAAAAGAGCACAAAAAATAGACGCAAACGCTTAAGATAATTTTATCTTAAGCGTGTGGTTTCTTGATGCCGTACTGCCGTCGATATAGCTGGGTGTCGCGTTTAGCTATCGTTGATTTTCAACTTTTATTTAAAACAATTTAGATACACACAACAGGTACAATTATGTCTATCGATATGTCACAATTTCATCAGGTCTTCTTTGAAGAATGTTTCGAAGGCCTAGAGGCGATGGAATCGGGGTTATTGTCGCTGGATATTGGTGACATTGATCCTGAGGCTATCAATACCATTTTCCGGGCGGCGCACTCTATCAAAGGCGGTAGTGGCACATTTGGTTTTACGGTGGTGGCCGAATATACGCACATCATGGAAACATTGCTCGATGAAATGCGTGACGGTCGTCGACAAGTGACCAAGCAAGCTGTTGATGTACTCTTAGGCTCAGTGGATTGTTTGCGTGAAATGTTGACTTCTATCCAAAATGAAGAAGACGTCAACGCACAAAGTGTTGCGCAGCATCAAGCGGCATTAGAAACCGAACTCAATGGCGAAGGCCATGCCAGCACACCCGCGAGCGCCTCTGCACCGGTTGCTGCGCCGCAACAAGTCGTTGCGGATGAAGAAGACGAGCCTGAAGTTGAAGAAGAACAAGGCTGGAAAATTTCATTTTGCCCTTACCTCAATTTACTGCGCACAGGTAATGACCCTGTTCGTTTGTTTCGTGAACTCAATGCGCTCGGGCAGCTCACCTCCAACG
>DPKY01000141.1:0-1267 GCA_003542275.1 Methylococcaceae bacterium
TATCGGCTTGTTGGAAAGATTGGAATAATTTGGCTTTGGCTTCTTGTGTGAGTCCAATGCCGGTGTCGGTGACACTCAAATACAGGCGTAATTGCGTATCGGTCTCTTCTAAAATTTTAATAGCAATGGTAATGGTGCCTATTTCAGTAAATTTCAGCGCATTATTGGCGTAATTGATTAACACTTGCCCAAGACGCAGTGGATCACCATTAACATAAATCGGCAATTTTTCATCAATGGTAAAAATGAGTTTGAGGCCTTTATCGTTAATTTTATCGACAATTAAGGTTTTGATATTTTGTAAGACGCTGTCGATACGAAAATCAATGGCTTCGATTTGCACATTGCCCGATTCGATTTTGGATAAATCTAAAATATCATTGATGATGTTGAGCAGATGTTGGCTGGAGCTTTGAATTTTGCGCAAATAATTGTCTTGTAGCGCAGAGAGCGGTGTTTTTGAAATCAAATGCGTCATGCCAATAATCGCGTTCATGGGTGTGCGAATTTCATGACTCATGGTGGAGAGAAAATCGGATTTGATTTTTGCCGCTTTGAGGGCTTCAATTTCGAGTTCTTTTTGTTTTGTGACATCAATGCGCATGGAAATGTAGCGCTCAATTCGGTTATTTTCATCCATAAACGGCACAATTGTGGCCTGTACCCAATAATAAGTGCCGTCTTTGGCTTGATTACACACGGTGCCAAACCAGACATTACCTGATTTCACGGTTTTCCACAGGGTTTGGTAAAATTCTCGGGGGTGGTAATCTGATTTGACGATACGATGATTTTTCCCCAGTAATTCGGCTTGCGTATAGCCGGAAATTTCACAAAAGCGTTGATTGACGTAGGTAATGTTGCCCCGCGCATCGGTGATGCTAAAAATGGCTAGTTGATCAATGACATAAAGCAGTTGTTCATGACGCAGGTTCGATTCTAAGGCTTGATTTTTTTTGATATACGATTCTAATTCAAGGGCTTGGTTTTGGCGATGTAGATGCTCTTGTTGTTCACGAAAAGCAGTATTTAAACGTTTTTGTGGCAGAAAAATGAAAAAATATAACGTCGGAAAATTCAAAATAATCAGCAACGTAGCATCCACTAACGCTTCGTTGAGTTTTAACATACGCGGCAGTTCGCCCAGAAACAACATAATAAGCGTTTCGCTGATGAAAATGGAACACGTCAACACAAAAAATAAATATTTTGCTGAAAGGTCTTGTTTAGATAGCATGAATGTTTCCAATGTGCTCGCAAAATGCAG
>DPKY01000141.1:1322-13566 GCA_003542275.1 Methylococcaceae bacterium
TGCGTTTTAATTTAAAATAACGTTGGCAAAACAAAATGTTAAATAATAGCGTGTCGATATTATCAAACCGCTGTTTTCGCGCGTTTCATGTCAACGAAATGAAAATAACGCGAGAATGTGAGAATAATATCATGATAAGGGCTATCAATTCACCCTCTATTTCAGTGTGATAGGAAAATGCGTGAAGCAGGACGCAAACGCAGGCGGCTTGTCTTACGTTTGCGTGTGGAGAGTGAAAAGGTTTTTTTATACTTGCTGCCACTCTTCCTCGCGCTCGTCTACAACGGGGAGTTTAGGTACAAACAGTTGATAGAGCGTGGGGACGAGCAGGAGGGTCATGGTCGTTGCGCTAAAGAGTCCCCATACAATGACGGTTGCTAAGGGACGCTGAACGTCTGAACCCAAACCGGTTGCCAGTGAGGCAGGAATTAACCCCAAAATAGCCACCAAAGCCGCGATGATAATAGGGCGCAGGCAACGCACCGCGCCTTTTAATATCGCCTCATTGAGCGGCAGTCCTTGCAAACGCAAAGCGGTGATGGTGCGCACAATGAGCACACCATTCATAATCGATACGCCAAACACCGCAGCAAACCCCACGCCTGAAGACACATTTAAATTCATATCGCGCAAATACAGCGCTACCGCGCCTCCCACAAAGGCAAAGGGAATGGCAAGTAATAAAATAATCGCCGCCCGCTGTGACGCAAACATGGCAAGCAGTAGCAAATAAATCACGCCAATGGTCATCGGCACAAGCAATTTAAAATGCGTGGCGGCGCGTTGTTGATTTTCAAATTGCCCGCCAAACTGCACCGTATAGCCCATGGGCAACTTGACTTTTTGGGCAACACTGCGCCGTGCTTCGTCAACAAACCCTACTAAATCACGCCCTTCCACGTTACTGCGCACAACAGCAAAGCGCTGGCCTTTTTCACGACCAATGGACACCACACCCTCGATGGGCTCAATTTTAGCAATTTCTGTAATAGGCACACGTCCCCCATGATTGGGCAAAGTAATTTGCAGGCTGTTAAAATTGGCGTTATTGCTATCACCGCGCAAAATTAACGGCGTGCGACGAATGCCTTCTTGCACAATGCCTAAATTGAGTCCTTCAATTTCAGAGCGCAGTAGCGTTTCAATGCTATCGCTATCAATGCCAAGCCGACCAGCGGCGGTTTTATCAATTTTGACTTGCAGAAATTTCATGCCGTCATTTTGCTTGGCTACCACATCGCTTGCCCCTGGAATTTGTTTGAGTACAGCAGCAATTTCATTGATTTTTTCGTTTAAAATGGCCAAGTCCGCGCCGAACAATTTGATCGCCACATCGCCGCGCGTGCCGGTGAGCATTTCAGACACCCGCATTTCAATGGGTTGCGTAAAACTAAAGCCAATGCCGGGTGTGTTTTCCATCACGCTGCGGATTTTTTCAATTAACGCCGCTTTGTCTTTGACTTGCCATGTGTCTTGAGGCTTGAGCACTAAAAACGTGTCGGTTTCATTGAGTCCCATGGGATCAAGTCCCAATTCATCTGAGCCCACGCGCCCTAAAATTGAATCAATTTCAGGTACATTATTGAGCAGATTTTTTTGCAGTTGTTGATCTAAAATCACCGACTGTGCGAGCGTAATCGATGGCAATTTTTCGACTTGTAAAATCACATCGCCCTCGTCCATATTGGGCATAAACGTACTGCCAATTTGCCCAAATGCCAGCAGGGTAACCAGCAGTAAGCTACCGACGACCGTAAACACTTTTTTGGTGTTATCAAGGCACCAAAAAAGTGCGGGTTGATAGAGCTGTTGCAATTTCCTTGGCAACCACGGCTCATCATGTGACACTTTTTTGAGCAAATAAGACGCCGTCACGGGAATAATGGTCAGCGATAAAAGCAGCGAGCCGCTAAGCGCAAACACAATGGTGAGCGCGACGGGCGTGAACAATTTTCCTTCTAAGCCCTGCAATGTTAGAAGCGGTAAAAAAACGATGATAATAATTAAAATACCCGACGTAACCGAGCTAGCTACTTCTGCGGTGGCGCGATAAATCACGTGTAAGCGCGGCAAACGCTGGGCGGTTTTTTCATTGGCGAGATGCGTAATTAAATTTTCAACCACCACCACCGCCGCATCAACAAGCATTCCAATAGCAATGGCAAGACCGCCCAAGCTCATTAAATTGGCGGACATATTCATCGCGTGCATTAAAATAAAGGTAAATAATGCAGAGAGTGGCAACACGATGGCCACCACCACCGCTGCGCGTAAGTTCCCCAAAAATAAAAGTAATAATAGAATGACTAAAAAAATCGATTCACTGAGCGCATGAAAAACCGTTTCAACGGCTTTATTCACCAGATGGCCACGATTATAAAACACATCAAGGTGCACGCCAGGCGGTAAGCTGGGTGCCATATCGGCTAATTTAGCTTCAATAGCTTGCACCGTCTGCCGTGCATTCGCGCCGCGCAAACTGAGCACAACGCCGGTGACCGCTTCTTCCACGCCATTTTTACTCACCGCGCCATAGCGGGTGAGAGCGCCAATGCGCACTTGCGCCACGTCACTTACGCGAATGGCTTCGTGGCCATTGGCATCAACAACAATGCTGCGTACATCATCGAGTGTTTTAATGCGTCCTTCCGCGCGAACAATGAGCGCTTCTTCACCTTCGGTGATGCGCCCCGCGCCGTCATTGCGATTGTTTTTTTCCAGCGCTTGAATTAAATCGGCAATTGTCATGCCCCGCGCGGACATTTTGATGTTATCGGGTATGACTTCAAAACTGCGTACATAGCCCCCCAACGCGTTGACATCCGCCACGCCGCTGACAGTGCGCAGAGCGGGGCGAATGACCCAATCCAGTAAATCACGGCGTTGCGTGAGGGATAAATCGCCGCCATCAATAGAGAACATAAACAGCTCACCTAGTGGTGTGGTCATGGGGGCTATGCCGCCTTCTACGCCTGCAGGTAAATTGCTCCAGAGCGTATTGAGCCGTTCGGCAATTTGTTGACGCGCCCAATAAATATCGGTGCCTTCCTCAAAATCAATGGTGATGTCGGTGAGGGCATATTTTGCAATAGAGCGAAGCATACTTTGATGGGGAATGCCAAGCAGTTCTACTTCAATGGGCGCGGTGATACGCGCTTCCACTTCTTCGGGGGTCATGCCTGCTGCTTTGACAATAATTTTCACTTGCGTGGGGGACACTTCAGGAAATGCGTCAATGGGCAGATGCTTAAACGCGTAAAAGCCAAGCCCCCCAAGTAATAAAACAAATACAAGCACCAGCAGTCGCTGACTGAGTGAAAAACGAATAATGCCCCTCATTGCTCAGCACTCCCAACCCCTAGCCAATTGGCTTTGAGCACCGCTGCGCCTTTGAGTGCGATGGTTTCAGTGCCACGCAAGTTGCCTTGAATAATGGTTTCTTCGTCTTCTTTGCTAATAAGGGTAATGGGCGTTACGATAAAGCCACTGTCATGGCGTACAAAAATAAACGCTTTGTCATCGTTTTGCGCAATCGCGGTATTTGGCACGCGAAATAGCACATCTTTGCTGACTTTGTCGATGTGAACAGTCACTTTTTGTCCAACACGAATGTCACCATGTTCTTGATTGACGACTGCGCGGACAAGAATGGTCTGGTCGTCTACATTTACACTTTGCCCAATGAGGCTAATTTGCGCGGTAATAGATGTGCCTTCGACGCTGACAGGGTCACCCACATTGAGCGCATTCACACGCTCTTGTGGCACCGCAATGTCGAGCCAGAGGGTGTGTAAATCCGCCACGCGATACAGCGGCGTGAGCGTGTCAACCCTCGCGCCCACTACCGCCATGCGTTCAATCACAACACCAGCAAGCGGTGAGCGAACGGTTAGATGACTGTCTAATTTTTCCGTCGCTCGCGCGGCATTGCCACCGGCAAGTTCAAGGAGTTGCCCCGCTTCTTTCATGTTAATTTGCGCGGCATTGAATTGACTTTGCGTTTCTTGAACACGCCGCGTTGCAATAATGCCTTCTTGCGCGAGCGATTTATCACGCTGATAGGCCGCACTCGCTAAATTGAGTGCGCTTTGCGCTTTGAGATAATTGCTTTGCAAAGTGAGTAAATTGGGGCTGTCAATGTGTGCTAACACTTCGCCTTTTTTAACACTGTCACCGATTGCGGCGTTGAGTTTTTGGATAATCCCCATGTGTGGGGCGCTAATCACGTAGTCATTGTTGTTTGGAATGAGCACTTTTGCCGGGGCGTTGAGCACGGGAATGTGAGTGATGGGCGTGAGCTTGCCTTCTGTAATGCCCAAATTTTCAATATGTGCCGTAGAGAGTTTAATCAGCGGTGGCGCGTTTTCCTCTGCAAAACTGGGGGGGATAAGTACAACAAGGCTCATTGCAAGAAGCATTTTTTTCATGGCAGTTCTCCTACGGCTTGATTATAAAAAGCGTAATCTCTCTCTTGGATTAAAGCGCGTTCTTTGGCGGCCAGTTCAGCGAGTTGGGTTTGCGATTGAATTTTGAGTAAATCAATTAAATCAATTTCGCCCACAGAAAAACTCAAGCGTGTCAGGGTTAAGTGTTTTTGCGCAACGGCGTTCAGTTCATTGGCAATGGTGAGTTCGGCTTTGTTTATGTCGATGTTATGCTCGGCTTCATGATGACTTTGCTCTAAATCACGAAAGAGTTGGTCGCGCTGTGCACGCAGTTGATTGAGTTCGACATTGAGCGCCGCGAGTTGTGGTTCGAGGTGTGCTTGGCCACCAAAAGGCACGCTCACGCCGATATTAAAACTTTCTGTATTATTACTGCGCACATCATGGTTGCTTGGGCGGTCACTGTTCACGCCGACAGTCACATTCGTTTGCCCTGAACCCACTAAACTTAGCGCGTCCAGTTCAGCTTGTTTGCGCTCGATGAGTTGTTGAAAGGCTTGTAGGGCAGGGTGCGTGGCGCTAATCTCAGCGGTTTTGCTAAGTGATTCACGATACATGGCCGGCATTTTGGTGGTTTGCGTTAACGTCGCGTAACGTTTTCTTGCGTGCATGACCTCTGCCTGTGCTAAGGTTAACGCGGAGCGTTTTTTTAACACCTCTGTTTGAATTAACAGCGCGTCTGTTTGCGCTAAATCGCCCGCATTGACGCGCCGTGTAATATCACTGGCAAGTTGCTGGGCAGCAGCCATGTCAATGGTCGCTTGTTCAAGGCGCAAATCTTGGAGTGCCACGTCCCAAATGGCGGCACGAACCAGCCCTGCTATGCGCCAGTGTGTCATGGCATTTTGCGTGGCGGCACTATTTTCAGCGCGGCTTGCGGTAAGTTGATTTGCGTCACGTTGGCCAATATTCCATAATGGCACCTCAACGGTGCCGTCAACGTAGTGAAGTGTGCCACTGGTGGCTTCTTGGTAGCGAAGGCCCGCTACGAGCGCACCGGCTGTCCAGCTCTCGCCACGCTGTTTTATGGCTTGCGCTTCACGCTCCAGCGCGTGGAGCCATTGTTGGTCGGGGTGATTGTCTAACGTGAGCGTGATAAGCGTTGAGAGTGTCAGCTGCTGGTCAACAACAAGCGGATCGTGATGTGCCACAACCGCAAATGCGTCTTCAGCGCCTTCACTGAGTGCTGGCAAAAAAAACAACGTAAGCAAGCTCACTTGCAATAAAAAAACAGGTAACATAAAAAACTCGCACGGGCTAATAAAAAACGGCAAAGCGATAAGCTAAGTATCGCGCAATAAAGATTGATTAACGCAATGCGGGCGGTGCGCGAGGTGAGGCGATAGACAGCGTCAGCGCGGCGCGAAGAGGTACCGTATCGTAGGCAAAAGGCTGCCTCCAGTAAGAGGCAAATAGGAGGGTGAGAACAAAAAATAAAGCCCCCAGTACGCTACACGCGCCTAAGCGTTGCTGGATTTTGCGTTCATTTTTGATACCAGGACTCACGACCACTGTATTATCGTTTTGCGCGATAACTTGATGCAACGCAGGCAGCGCGTAGCAGGGCGCATTGACCTGTTCAAACTCAGGCAAATGGATAGCCGATTCGGGCGCGTGGCTTGGCGAAACGTGGGCGTGAATGAGCGGTGCGGCAAATTGCAGCAAGGTCAATACAACAATAATGAATAATCGAATCACTAAAATCATCATCCAATGCTATGCGATAAACACGCATAATGCAAATGACAAAATGATGGCGATAACATGGCGCAGTGCATTTCTATGAGTAAGCAGCAGGCACTTTATATTGGTTTAATGTCAGGCACTAGCCTCGATGGCATTGATGCGGTCTTGGTGGATTTGCATGACGATAAAATAGAGGTGATGGCTTTTGAGTATTTGCCTTTTTCGTCTGCTATTCAACACCAACTTCATCAACTTAGCGCCCCCAATGCACGCGTTTCGCTACAAACCTTTGGTGAATTAGACACTACGCTGGGGCTGTTATTTGCAAAAACGGTTAACGCGCTACTGGCTAAAACGTCTATTGCTCCGTCGCAAATTAAGGCCATTGGCAGTCACGGTCAAACGGTGTATCACGCACCTGTCGGGCCGTTTCCCTTTACGCTGCAAATTGGTGACCCTAACTGCATTGCGCAACATACGCATATCACCACCGTAGCCGATTTTCGTCGACGCGATATTGCCGCAGGCGGGCAGGGGGCGCCGCTCGTGCCCGCGTTTCATCGCGCCATGTTCGCGTCAACACACGAAACGCGTTGCGTGGTGAACATTGGCGGCATTGCTAATGTGACCGTTTTACCCGCTGACAATGAAAAACCTGTTATGGGCTTTGATACCGGCCCAGGTAATACACTCATTAACCAATGGATAAAACGGCATTTGTCTTGTGATTACGATAAACAAGGCGCGTGGGCAAAAACGGGGAATGTGAATTTTGCGCTTGTGCAGCAATTAAAACAAGACCCCTATTTTCAGGCACCGCCGCCCAAAAGCACGGGCGTGGATTATTTTTCCCTTGATTGGCTAGACAAGCACTGTCAGTTAACTGCTTACGCGCCACAAACACTTCAAGCGAGTTTAACCTATTTAACTGCGCTCACCATCTGCGAAGCCATTGCAGCTATCGCACCAGACACATCACGCATCTTGGTGTGCGGTGGTGGGGGACATAATGCGTACTTAATGCAATTATTACGCGAAAACGCCCCTTGCCTCGTCCATTCTACCGCCGAATTTGGATTGCATCCCGACCATGTTGAAGCGGTGGCGTTTGCATGGCTAGCCAAGCAAACACTCTGTGGCAAAGCGGGCAATCTGCAAGCAGTGACGGGCGCACAGTCTGAGGTCATTTTAGGTGGCATTTATTACGTCCATTAACATATTTTTTACCATTTCACTCCATTCTTTCTTTCACTTTAATTTATTTTAGGTTTTTTTATTATGACAGTCATTACGCGTTTTGCGCCCAGCCCAACAGGGTATTTGCACGTCGGCGGGGCACGCACCGCTTTGTTTTCTTGGCTTTATGCAAGGAAACACGGTGGTCAATTTATTTTACGCATTGAAGACACCGATTTAGAACGCTCAACACAAGCATCCGTGCAAGCCATTTTAGATGGCATGGCGTGGCTTGGGCTCGATTACGACAATCCCGAACCTTTTTTCCAAACGGCGCATTTTCCACGCTACAAAGAAATTATTGCGCAGTTGCTCGAGCGCGGCCATGCTTATTATTGTGATTGCAGTAAAGAAGAATTAGACGCCCTGCGCGAGCAGCAAATGGCCAATAAAGAAAAGCCGCGCTACAACGGAAAATGCCGGCACGCCAAGAAAAGCGCCAGCGATAAAACGGTGGTGCGCTTTAAAACGCCCGTTGATGGCGCTATTCACATTGGTGATTTGGTCAAAGGCGACATTGTGGTGGCCAATAAAGAGCTGGATGATTTGATTATTGCCCGCGCTGACGGTTCGCCGACATATAACTTGACGGTGGTTGTCGATGACATGGATATGCGCATTACGCACGTTATTCGCGGCGACGACCATATCAATAACACGCCACGTCAAATTAACATTCTCAACGCACTTGAAGCGACGTTGCCTAAATATGCCCATTTACCTATGATTTTAGGCGCTGATGGGGCGCGACTCTCTAAGCGTCATGGCGCGGTGAGTGTGATGCAGTTTCGTGACGAAGGCTATCTGCCGCAAGCACTGCTGAATTATTTAGTGCGACTAGGCTGGTCACATGGCGACCAAGAAATTTTTTCTCGTGAGGAGATGATTGCTTATTTTGAGCTCGATGATGTCAATGGCGCCGCCTCGACGTTTAACATGGAAAAATTATTGTGGCTCAATCATCACTACCTCATGCACAGCCAGCCCAGTGACATTGCGCCCCATTTGGCGTGGCATCTCACGCAACGCGGCATTGACGTGCAAAGTGAGCACGTTGACGTACTGGCGCTCATCCAAGCGCAGCGTGAGCGGTGTAAAACACTTGTCGAGATGGCGGAGGCGAGTGTGTATTTTTACCGTGAATTTGAACAGTATGATGAAAAAGCGGCCAAAAAAGCCTTTGTTGAGGGCAGTGATAACGTTTTGGCGCAACTCAAAGACGCTTTTTCTGCCGTATCACAGTGGGATGCGCCACTGCTTCACGATATTATCAAAAACACGGCGCAATCCCTTGAGCTGGGCCTTGGCAAAGTCGCGCAACCACTGCGCATTGCCGTCTGTGGGACGGGCGTTTCACCTTCTATTGATGTGACACTGGCCATTTTGGGTAAAGAGAAAACACTGATGCGTTTGCAACGCGCTATTGATTATATTCAGGCGACGATGCACGCTTAATGTCAATGTACAAACGCCTGCTGGATAATTTGCATACAGCGGTATTGATGTTTGATGCGCAGCTTTCACTGCGCTATCTCAATACCGCCGCCGAAGTTTTGCTCGCAGAAAGTACGCGCCAGTTGCAAGGCGTGTCGGCGAGGCAATTATTTAAAGGCTCAGACAGTGCATTTTTAAAAAATTTGTCACATTGTTTGCATACCGGTGCGCCGATTATTGACTACGCGCTGGAGTTTCATCATGGTGCTAACCCCAGTGTGGTCGTTAATGTCAGTATCACGCCGTTTAGTTTTAATGATGACAGCGTGAGCGAGTTAATCGTTGAGCTGCAACCCATTGACAGTCGCCTGCGTATTTCACAAGAAGAGCAATTTCTCACCCAACAAGATACCGCGCGTTTAATGGTGCGCGGGCTGGCACATGAAATTAAAAACCCTTTAGGCGGTGTGCGTGGCGCGGCGCAATTATTGGATTTGGAGCTAGCTAGCTACACTGAACTAAGAGAATATACGCAAATTATTATCGATGAAACGGACAGGTTATCGGATTTAGTCAATCGGATGCTCGGCCCAAGCGAATTGCCTAATAAGCAACGACTCAATATCCATGAAGTGCTCGAGCGGGTGCGCTGGTTGGTGCAGGCGGAGGTTAGCGTCGCCATTCGTCTGCATTGCGATTATGACCCCAGTTTGCCCGAAATTGTTGGCGATAAAAATCAACTGATTCAAGCCTTACTCAATATCGTGCGCAACGCCGTGCAAGCGGTCGGCACGCAGGGGAACATTACACTCAAAACGCGAATTTGCCGCCATATTACCCTTGAGCGGCAACGCTATAAACTGGCGATTCGTTGTGAAATTATCGATGACGGTGTAGGAATTGAAGCGGATATGCTCAATAAAATTTTTTATCCCATGGTGACCGGTCGCGCAGAGGGGACAGGGCTGGGTCTATCCATTGCACAAGGGTTAATTACCCAACATCACGGCGCCATTGAATGCAGTAGCCGAAAAAATCATACCGTCTTCAGTATTATACTGCCGGTACTTTTGCCGTAGGGGTGCGACGTTTGCCAATATTTTTCTTATCGCGGTGACGCACTTTCACTTTTGGCGCTTTGTCTTTTTTTGTGTCGATTTTTGATTTTTTTGCGCCGATGGTTTTGCCCGAGGTTTTGAGTTTTTTTGGGCCTTGAAATTTACCCACTAAACTGTCAATACTGCGTCGAATAAAATTCTGACGCAAAAAGCGCTCAATGCTCGCCATTAAATTCCACTCCGTGTGTTTAACAAGGGTGATAGTCAGTCCCGTTGCGTCACTGCGTCCTGTGCGTCCAATGCGGTGCAGATAGGTGATGCCATTGCGTGGGACTTCAAAATTGATCACTAAATTGATGTTTTTAATATCCAGGCCGCGAGCCGCTAAATCGGTGGCGATGAGGATATTGACCACGCCATCACGAAACAATTTCATCACGCGCAAACGCTCTTTTTGATCCATTTCACCATGCAAGACAATCGCGCGAAGGCCTCTTGCGCGAAGTGGGTCACAGAGGGCGCTAGCTTGCACTCGACTATTGCTAAACACAATGGCTTTGCTGTACGTTTCATTTTCTAGCAGCCATGCGAGGACGTTTTGTTTATGCGTGGTGTCGTCAGTGAGCACAATTTGCTGAGCAATATGGGGGAGTTCATCGCGTAATGTGTTGAGCGCGATAAGCTCAAAGCGTTTGAGTAATTTATCTGCCATTTTAAGCACGCCCGCGTGGGTGAGCGTTGCCGAAAAAAGGAGCGATTGGCGTGCTTCATTGCAATATTTAGCAATTGTGAGGACATCGTCACTAAACCCCATGTCCAGCATACGGTCAGCTTCGTCGAGAATGAGCGTTTCTAAGTTATCAAAAGGTGCAAAATCCAACGTGAGCAGCTCAAGCAATCGCCCTGGCGTTGCAATAATCACGGTGGTATTTCTGCGCAGCAGCGTTTGTTGTTTTTTAAAATCTTCACCGCCTGTAATAAGGCCCGCTTTTAGCGGCGAGCCATCAAGCAGTTGCTGGCACTGCACATAAATTTGCTGTCCTAATTCACGCGTGGGAACGAGTATCAATGCGCGAGTTCCCGCGTAATAATTCGCCTTGACGAGGAGTTGATGCAAAGTAGGTAACAAAAAAGCCAGTGTTTTTCCGCTACCGGTTTTGGCGCTAACCAGCAAATTTTGGCGCTCTAAAATGGCCGGAATGGCGTGTTGTTGCACGGGTGTTGGGGTATGAAAGCCCGCATTGGCAATAGCGCTCGCTAAGTGTGGGTGCAAATGAAACATTGCAAAATCAGCGTGCGTAGAGGTTTGTTCTGTTGAAAGTGTATGGGTCATGGAAAATACGCATCAAGTTGGAAAGTTGCCACCCGCACGCAACAAGGCAACGTGCGCGAAAAAAAATACGCCAACAACAACGTGTTGTCGATGAATTTCTTATAAAAAGACGGAAAATAAAAGGAAGTGAATTTGAACGGTTTGAGAGGATAAGAGAATAATGATGGCGATGGACTAGGGATTCGAACCCCAGGAACCTTTCGGTTCAACGGTTTTCAAGACCGTCGCTTTCGACCACTCAGCCAGTCCACCTAAACATTATTTGGTCATTATAGCGAGAATAATTCTTTTTGCAACCAAAATTTAATATGACAAGAGATAAGGCACCTTTTGGCTAATATAAATCAATGGGGTCAACGTCCACAGACCAGCGTACCTTTGCGTGTGTACTGAGTGTATGCAGTTGTGGCACGAGTTGTTTTAAGAGTTGATGAAGGCCTTGTCGCGTGTCATGTTGTAGCAGCAGTTGATAGCGATATTGCCCCGCTTTTCGTGGCATCGGCGCAGGCACAGGGCCTAAAATTTGCACTTGTGGGACATTGAGGCGTTTAGCAAAATCGGCCACGGTTTTCAAAAAATGGGCGGGCGCTGTTTCCTTTTCACCGTGAGCGCGTAGGAGCGCTTGATAGCTAAAAGGCGGCAGTTTTGCCATTTCACGCTCTTGTAGCGCCAGCGCTGCAAATTGATTGTAGCCATGGTGCAGCAGCGCGGTGAGCAGTGGATGGCCAGGCTGGCGTGTTTGTAGCATGACCTTGCCTTGTTTTTGTTCGCGTCCAGCGCGACCGGCAACTTGTACAATCAGTTGCGCTAATTTTTCACCTGAATGAAAATCGGTGCTAAATAAACCGCTGTCCACATCCAAAATCGCCACCAGTGTGACGCTTGCAAAATGATGGCCTTTAGCGAGTAATTGCGTCCCCAGTATAATATGTGCCTCACCTGCATGAATTTGTGCTAAATAGTCGTCGAGCGTGCCTTTGCGGGAGAGTGAATCACGGTCTAGGCGCAGCACTTTTTTATCGGGAAACAGCGTATTGAGCACCGATTCAATG
>DPKY01000159.1 GCA_003542275.1 Methylococcaceae bacterium
CAATGATATCTTTGCGGTATTTGTGAATTAAAAACCCACTCACTACCCCCAAACCAAACACAACAATTGGATTTTTTACTGCAATACGCATTACATTACTCCCACTATAAACAACGGCTGAGGCAATAGAGCCTTTAAAAATTTCTTTGGATAATGAATCCTTGTCATGTCGCATGGCTTTATGTGCTGGCTTCATTGGCCAATGTCCCCATTTTGCATTCGTTTCTATTCAGGCAAAATATCATTTTCATTAAGCATTTCATAAATGCCTTTGCACCCTTCGCAACAAAAATGTTTCTCACCCGTTTTTGTTTTTAACGTCAGTCCTGAGATTTCAACAACGAGTTGACACAAATCACAGAGTTTTTTCTCTTCTTCGCTCATATATGATCCTCTACACCATCAATGCAGCCCGAATCATAACAAAACTCAGCCGCCCTCACAATCGCCGGCTTTTGTCGCGTTGACAGCATACGCTACCCCTGCGCCGCTTTGGTTGAAGCCTTCATTAACGCGATGCGCAGCGCCCCCGTCAAACTCGCCCCCAGCCCAAGACGCATCGCAAAGGCAGGTAAAATAATCATCGAGGTCACAGCAAGCCCCGCGCCCAAGAGTAGCGCCGTGTTATTATTTTTAGCAGATTTAACCGATGTAGCCAGATTCGTTGAATTCATGATAAAAACCTCAGCAAAACAAAAGAAAGTAGCGGGCGCGTTAAAATCCGCCCTACTCTCACCTTATTTGCACAAGGTGTGCCAATTAAATAACACTTTAAATTCAATAAGTTAAAAATAAACTCATTCAAAAAAACCAAAAAGTGTGTGATATGACACACTTTTATTGCGTCATTTGCCCTACTTTTTTACAATTTGTCCTTTACTTTTTCAGCAATCAAACGACAACAGTAGCGGGGATGACACCGTTTAGGGCAATCAATGCGCTCGCGCAGATTGCATGAAAAAACCCAAGACAGCGTAAAATTCGGTTATAATCATGCGTTTATATTTTAAACTTCACTACATTCAAAGAGAAAAAACCACAAAATGGCTAAAGAAGATCAAATTGAAATGGAAGGTAAAGTCATTGACACCTTACCTAACACAATGTTTCGCGTACAACTCGAGAACGGTCACATCGTCACCGCCCATATTTCAGGCAAAATGCGCAAGCACTATATCCGCATTTTAACAGGCGATAGTGTCAAAGTAGAGATGACACCTTATGATTTAACAAAAGGGCGCATTACGTTCCGCGTGCGTTAAGCTCGCACTCAACGCACAACGCCGCTCCTCTCACTTTACATTTAGTTAGCTCGTTAGCGCTTTTTCTTGGCTTTTAATCGTAAAAGTCAATTCATTTTGCTTCACGCTAATTTTCACATGTCCGCCGTGCGCGAGTTCGCCAAAAAGCAAATCATTGGCTAATGGTTTTTTGATTCGCTCTTGAATCAATCGCGCCATAGGACGTGCGCCCATTTTCGCATCGCATCCGTTTTCAGCGAGCCATAAACGGGCTTTGCTGTCGAGTGATAAGGTCACGTTTTTGTCGGCAAGCAAGGTTTCGAGCTCAAAAATGAACTTGTCCACAACATGACCCACAATTTGCATATCAAGGGATTTGAACTGAATAATCGCATCGAGGCGATTGCGAAACTCCGGTGAGAAGCCTTTTTCAATGACTTTGAGACTATCACTAGCGTGGTCTTGTTGAGTAAAACCCATCGACGCACGACTTCCCTCTTCTGCACCCGCATTTGTGGTCATAATTAAAATGACATTACGGAAATCGGCTTTGCGCCCATTATTGTCGGTAAGTGTGCCATGATCCATCACTTGCAAGAGTAGATTAAACACATCTGGGTGCGCTTTTTCCAACTCATCAAGGAGCAATACGGCGTGTGGGTGTTTGTTAATTTGCTCGGTCAGCAAACCGCCTTGATCAAACCCAACGTAACCCGGTGGCGCACCAATCAAACGCGACACGGTATGGCGCTCCATATACTCAGACATATCAAAGCGAATGAGCTCAATACCTAATACTTTGGCAAGCTGGCGCGTAACCTCCGTTTTGCCGACGCCCGTTGGCCCTGCAAATAAGAAAGCGCCAATGGTTTTTTGCGCATCACGCAACCCCGCGCGTGAGAGCGTAATCGCTGACGATAAGGCGCCAATGGCTTCATCTTGCCCAAAAACAAGCATTTTGAGATTCTTTTCTAAATTCGCCAATTTGTCCACGTCATTTGACGAAACCGATTTAGCCGGAATTCGCGCAATTTTGGCGACAATTTCTTCAATATCAACAGCTTCAATGACGGATTTACGCACCTCCGCTGACGCCATGCGTTGCTTTGCCCCCGCTTCATCAATCACGTCAATGGCTTTGTCGGGAAGGTGACGGTCTGTGATATAGCGCTCTGACAACTCGGCGGCAAGACGCAGCGCATCGGGCGAATAGCTGACATTGTGATGCTCTTCAAAACGGGTTTTTAAGCCTTTAAGAATTAAAATCGTCTCGTCAACAGACGGCTCTAAAATATCCACTTTTTGAAAACGCCGCGCCAATGCGTGGTCTTTTTCAAAAATACCACGATATTCTTGATACGTTGTGGAACCAATACAGCGCAACTGCCCTGACGCGAGCATGGGTTTAATCAAATTCGCCGCATCCATCACACCACCCGACGCCGAACCGGCGCCAATAATCGTGTGAATTTCATCAATGAATAAAATCGCGTGTGGCTGTTTTTTAAGCTGATTGAGCAATGATTTTAAGCGCTTCTCAAAATCGCCACGGTATTTCGTTCCCGCCACGAGCGCCCCTAAATCCAGCGAATAAATCACGCAATCGAGCAACACATCTGGCACGCCTTCTTCGACAATGCGTTTTGCTAAACCCTCTGCAATCGCGGTTTTGCCCACGCCCGCCTCGCCCACGAGAAGCGGATTATTTTTGCGACGACGACAGAGCGTTTGAATGGTGCGCTCCACTTCCAGCGTGCGACCAATTAACGGGTCAATACGCCCACTGATGGCCTCTTCATTCAAATTGACCGTAAATTGCTCAAGAGAACGATTGGCTTCGTTGTCTTGCTGTTTTTTACTGGCACCATTTTCATTGCCAAAATGTTCGTCATCGTCCGTCTTTTGGATACCATGCGCAATAAAATTAACCACATCAAGTCGTGTAATCTCTTGTTTATTAAGTAAATACACCGCATGAGACTCTTGCTCGCTAAACAAAGCAATAAGCAAATTAGCCCCCGTCACTTCGGTTTTATCCGAAGCTTGCACATTAAACACGGCGCGTTGCAACACGCGCTGAAAACCCAGCGTGGGCTGGGTATCGCGCGTTGTACTGTCAGGCAGGTAAGACGCGGTTTCATCAATAAACAACGCGAGCTGACCGCGCAACGCATTCACGTCCGCATGACACGCTTTTAAAACCGGTTGTACATCCGGATTATCCAGCAATGCAAATAAGAGATGCTCGACCGTAATAAATTCATGGCGCTGTTTGCGGGCGGCTTTAAAGGCAGTATTTAACGTCAGTTCTAATGCTTTACTTAACATGACAAATCCTTACATTTCTTCCATCGTACATTTGAGCGGGTGTTCATGCTCAAGCGAGTAATTGTTCACAATATACACTTTTGTTTCGGCGACATCTTTAGAGTAAGTGCCGCAAACACCCACGCCCTGCGTGTGAATTTGTAGCATCACCGTGGTGGCTTTCTCTTCGGGCATACCAAAGAAATGAATCAGCACATCAATCACAAAATCCATCGGCGTGAAATCATCGTTTAACAAAAGCACACGATACAGCGGTGGCTTTTTTAATTCTGGCCCTGCGTGTTGAAGCGCCAAATCATCGTCTTGTTGAAAAAAAGGCTTAAAATCAGGCATAACTCAATCAAATTGTTGAAACAAAAAGTAAAAAATTCGCTAGGCAATTCTTGTGGCTTCTGAAGAAAACACTCATGCTTGTGCGGCAAAACAGTGCACCCAAGCGCTGGCTTCATCGTTCCATTGCATTCCGCCGTGCATTTTCAAAATCAGCTCCCGATACATCTCAAGACTCGGATAGCCTTCGGCTTGCGCATCCGCGTCGGTCATGTCGCCTAACTTTTGCTGATATAAATCCGTGATGACAAATGTTTTGCCATCCAGTTCAAAAGTTTCATTGGGGTAACCATAGACCCCATTGCGGCGCTGTTGCGTTTTTCGACCCGCTAGTGTGGCTTGCACTAATTTTTCATGCGTAACAAGGCGTTCAATCGAACAGGTTTTTTCTGGAAAATCCGTCATATCAAGCTCAACAGTTTAAGTAATACAAAAATAAAAACGACATTGTGACGCAAAACGCCACGAAGTGAAAGATGCAAGAGGCTGTGAAAATGAGCCTACACTACAATTTGTCCCAAATTGCATCAACACGCGCGATAATATCGGGCGTCATGGTAATGGTTTTTCCCCATTCGCGTGTCGTCTCGCCTGGCCATTTATTGGTCGCATCAAATCCAACTTTTGAACCCAGTCCCGAAACAGGTGACGCAAAATCTAAATAATCAATGGGCGTATTTTCTAAAATCGTCAAGTCGCGTGCCGGATCCATGCGGGTTGTAATGGCCCAAACCACGTCTTGCCAATCCCGCACGTTAATATCGTCATCCACCACGATAACAAATTTTGTGTACATAAATTGCCGTAAAAATGACCATGTTCCCAGCATCACACGCTTTGCATGGCCGGCGTATTGTTTTTTCATGGAAATCACCGCCATGCGATAAGAACAACCTTCTGGCGGCAAATAAAAATCGACAATTTCAGGGAATTGTTTTTGTAAAATGGGCACAAAGACTTCGTTTAACGCCACGCCCAAAATCGCGGGTTCATCAGGCGGGCGTCCTGTATAGGTGCTGTGATAAATAGGGTTGCTGCGCTCGGTGATGGTTTCAATAGTAAACACGGGAAACTCACTGACTTCATTGTAGTAGCCCGTGTGGTCGCCAAAGGGTCCCTCGGGCGCCATCTCATTGGGATAAATAAACCCTTCCAAAACGATTTCTGCACTCGCTGGCACTTGCAGAGGGNNGGGTTACTCAAACAGTCTGCAAGCTCCGTTTTACTGCCGCGCAAAAGTCCCGCGAACGCATATTCAGACAGGCTATCGGGAATAGGCGTGACTGCGGCTAAAATCGTTGCAGGGTCTGCACCCAGCACTACTGTCACGGGGAACGGCTCGCCGGGGGGCGCGTCTTGCCATTCTTTAAAATCCAGCGCTCCGCCACGGTGCGCTAGCCAACGCATAATCGTTTTATTTTTCCCAATTACTTGTTGACGGTAAACGCCCATATTTTGACGTTCTTTGTTAGGGCCTTTATTAATGACCAGTGCCCATGTAATCAGTGGCGCGGCATCGTCAGGCCAGCAGTGCTGGATAGGATAGCGCCCTAAATCAATTTCATCACCGCGTAGCACATTTTCTTGGCACGCGGGATGCTTGATGATTTTAGGCGACATATTGAGCACTTGTTTAAACACAGGCATTTTCTCCATGGCATCACGAAATCCCTTTGGCGGCTCGGGCTCTTTTAAGTAAGCGAGCAATTTGCCAATTTCACGCAATTCGTTAATGTTATCAGCCCCCATACCCATCGCCACGCGATGCGGTGTACCAAATAAATTACCCAATAACGGCACGTTATAGCCCTTTGGCCGCTCAAAAAGCAATGCTGGCCCTTGTTGCTTGAGTGTGCGATCGCAAATTTCGGTAATTTCCAAATGCGGGTCTGCTTGATAAAGCGTGCGTTTAAGTTCGCCTTGTTTATCTAATTGGTGAATAAAAT
>DPKY01000080.1:0-2649 GCA_003542275.1 Methylococcaceae bacterium
TTGGCTTCGCGCTTTCGCCACGCTCTCGAATGGCGTGCGTGTGCCCTTCTACGCAAAAGCCTGTAAAAAAGTTAATGCCTTCAACATAAATTCCCTGCTGTTGAATCAATTTCACGGCCAACATCGAATCTAAACCGCCCGAAATGAGCGCAACGGCTTTTCGCTGTACTGTCATACGGATTCGGCTTGCATTTTGGTTAATAACTGACAAAAATCCGCTTCGCAAAGGGGGCGACTAAAGAAATAGCCTTGCACATCATCGCAGTCTTTATCAAGTAAAATATTGGCCTGTTCAATGGTTTCGACGCCTTCAGCAATAACGTTTAATCGCAGATTGTGCGCCATGGCAATGATGGTCGACGCAATGGCACTGTCATCGCTGCTGGTGGTAATTTCTTTGATAAACGATTGATCAATTTTGAGCGTATCGATAGGAAAACGCTTCAAATAACTCAACGACGAATACCCCGTGCCAAAATCATCAATGGATAATCGAATGCCCATCTCTTTTAATTTCTTTAACGTGGTGATGGTTTCTTCCACATTCGCCATCAATACGCCTTCAGTAAGCTCTAACTCTAAAAGATGGGCTGGAAATTGTGTTTCTTCTAAAATTTGCGCGACTTTATAGAGCAAATCCGGCTGTTTTAATTGCATGCCTGATAAATTCACCGACATGGGCTGCAAGGTTAACCCCGTTTTTTGCCAGGAGACCGCCTGCATACACGCTGTGCGCAATACCCACTCGCCTAACGCAATGATTAAATTACTTTTTTCGGCATACGGAATAAAAACAGCGGGCGAAATCCACCCTAATACAGGATGATGCCAGCGAACAAGCACCTCTGCACCAATGAGTTTTTGAGTTTTTAGTGCAAATTGCGGTTGATAATTGAGTGAAAATTCATTATTTTTGAACGCTTGACGTAAATTAGTTTCCATTTCTAACTCGTCAAGCATTTTTTGATTCATCGTATCTGAAAAATACTGATAATTATTTCGCCCAGATTCTTTTGCGTGGTACATGGCCGTGTCAGCATTTTTAATCAGTAAATGCACACTGTCCCCGTCAAGAGGAAAGACCGTAATCCCAATACTGACCGACACAAACACTTCTCGCTCATTGAGAATAAAAGGCGTACTGAGTGCGTGCAAAATTTTCTTTGCCACCCCAGCGGCGTTTTCACTTGATTGAATGGTACCTAAAATAATAGTGAATTCATCGCCGCCTAGGCGCGAAACAGTATCGACTTCACGCACACATTGCTTGAGACGCCGCGCCACTTGTACTAAAAGCTCATCGCCTAATTGATGACCGAGCGTATCGTTCACCAACTTAAAGCGATCCACGTCCAGCAACATAAGGGCTGATTGATGGCGGTTGCGCTTTGCCATGTCTAGCGTAAATTGTAAACGTTCCACAAATTGCGCACGATTTGCAAGACCGGTGAGCGAATCATAATGTGCTAATTTGGACAATTCGTTTTCTGTAGATTTATGCGCACTCAAATCACTAAAGATGCCCACAAAATGGGTAATTACCCCTTGCTCGTCTTTTACGCTATAGAGTGACAATTTTAACGGCAACAAATTATTATTTTTACACTTAATCCAAATCTCGCCCACCCATTGCTCAGACGTGAGTAATTGGCGATAGAGCGCAAAATAGAATTGACTGTCGTGATAATGTGAATTTAGAAGTGCGGGCGCTTGATGGAGAATATCGGTTTTGCTATAGCCCGTAATCGCACAAAAAGCGGGATTTACATCAATAAAATGATGATGACTATCCGTAATCACAACGGCATCACGACTGCCTTCAAACATTTTCATGGTTAAGCGCAATGTTTCACAAATTTTCGTGGCAATACGATGTGTTTGCTCGTTAGTATTTGCTTTTAAAAAGACAGCCTCTTGAGCCGTCACGTGCAAAAACGAGGTGACGTCGTTTGTTTTTTGGTTCGTTTCTTGTGCAGATGGCATAAGCGTCATATCACCTCTTGTATCAATCGACAGATTGAAAAATAAAATGGCTTATTTATCAAAAATATCGCATCGCTATAATTAAAAATCATTACTTATTCAATGACTTCGATAAATGTTTCACCGTTTTTAATCATGCCCAGTTCATCACGTGCACGCTCTTCAATGGCTTCTTGGCCTTTACGTAAATCAAGCACCTCCGCATACAGCATCTCATTGCGATGCTTTTTTTCTTCAACTTGCAATTTAACGTCGTTTAATCGTTTTTGATAGGCATTGATTTCATTCACACTGCCATCACCAAACCACAAGCGATATTGCAATTGCGCAATAATAACAAGAAGCACAAAGACGATAATTTTCATTTTTAGATAAAAAATAGAAAAATAAGAAAAAGCGCAACGCATGGCGCATAGCGCTTTTTCAATAGGCAATTTAGAGTTTTTTAAAGGCGCTACGCCCCGCATACACAGCCAAGGCACCTAACTCTTCTTCAATTTTCATTAAGCGATTGTATTTCGCAATGCGGTCAGAGCGGCTTAGAGAACCGGTTTTAATCTGCCCTGTACCGGTCGCAACGGCTAAATCTGCAATGGTCGTATCTTCTGTTTCACCAGAGCGATGCGACATCACCGCGCTATACCCCGCGTTATGTGCCATGGTAAT
>DPKY01000080.1:2722-3280 GCA_003542275.1 Methylococcaceae bacterium
AAATCATCACCGACTAATTGAATACGACTACCTAATTTGTCAGTGAGTACTTTCCAACCATCCCAATCATTTTCATCAAAGCCATCTTCAATGCTGATAATAGGATAACGATTGACCCAATCCACAAAGAAATCGGCCATTTGCGCAGACGTGTAGGTTTTATTTTCAGAGGCTAAGTTGTAAATGCCATCACTGTAGTATTCAGAAGCCGCCGCATCCAGACCTAAATAAATATCTTCTCCTGCTTTGTAGCCAGCCGCCGCAATCGCCTGCAAAATGACCTCAATCGCTTCTTCATTTGAGGATAAATTGGGAGCAAAACCACCTTCATCGCCTACGGTAGTGGCAAGGCCTTTGCTTTTTAAGACTTTTGCAAGATGATGAAAGACCTCTGCGCCATAGCGAATCGCTTCACGAAAATTAGGCGCCCCGACAGGCAAAATCATAAATTCTTGTAAATCAACGCTATTATCGGCGTGTGATCCACCGTTAATGATATTCATCATTGGCACAGGAAGAATAAATTCACCTGACGTATTTAAAGAGCGATATAAAGGC
>DPKY01000025.1 GCA_003542275.1 Methylococcaceae bacterium
TCTAAAATGACCGTCCGTAGCGCCACAAATTCACGCAAATACCCTAAACGCTCTTCAAGCAAACGCAACTGCGTATCATCTAAACCGCCCGTTGCTTCTTTTCGATAACGGGCAATAAACGGTACACTCGCCCCCTCGTCTAACAGGGCAACTGTCGCGTCTATTTGTTGTACTTTGACGGCTAATTCTTGGGCAATAAGGAGATGAATTGACATAGGAAAACAAGATAAAAAGTAAACGTCGATAAAATATCGCCAACACGGCGCAGAGTTAGCGCATAGTTTACCATTTTAATGCCACCGCTGATTTCATTGAAAAAGTATTTTGATCATTTTTTTCGATTTTATTTGCGCATTGTGAGCAAACACGTTAGATTTTGGCTCTTTTTTTAAATAGAGCCACATCATGACAACACCTACGCCATACAGTCACCTTGGTGGTGAAGAAGCTGTCCAGCTATTGGTTGACCGCTTTTATTTTTACATGGATACCTTGCCACAAGCCGCCGGTATTCGCGCAATGCACCAGCCTGACCTCGCCTTAGCAAACAGCAAATTATTCAAATTTTTATCGGGTTGGCTGGGCGGCCCCAATTTATTTATGGAAGAATTTGGCCACCCCATGTTACGCGCCCGCCATTTTCCCTTCAGTATTGGTGAGTCAGAGCGCGACCAGTGGATGCTTTGTATGAATAAAGCACTTGCCGACCTTCCTCCCATGAATCCACAATTAGAAGCCAATATCAAAAATGCGCTACAAGACTTAGCCACCCACATGATCAATCAAGAACCACCCCCTATCCGCCGATGATAGAGCAACTGATTGTTCTGAGCGCAGCGTTAATTGCCAATACGTTTTCCGCCCTCGCTGGCGGTGGCGCGGGCTTGATTCAATTTCCCGTTCTGTTATTTTTAGGTCTTCCTTTTAGCATCGCACTCGCCACACATAAAGTTGCTTCTGTTGCGCTGAGCATTGGCGCAAGCGTTCGCTATATCAAAGAAGATTTTATAGAAAAACGCTTTGCTTTATTTCTGTTGATGACGGGGTTGCCAGGCGTAATAATTGGGGCGTTTATCGCAACAGCGTTATCCGATACCCTTGGTAAAAATACCCTTGGCTTGCTTACAATGTCGCTAGGCGTGTATTCTTTTTTTCAATACCAATTTGGACAAACCTATACCCCAAAAAATCAGGATACACGCGGCTTAATACGGGGCGGCATCGGATTATTTTTCATTGGCTTTCTTAATGGCGCTATCGCGTCTGGTACGGGGCTGTTTGCGACCATTTTGCTGGTCAAATGGTTTGGGCTAGATTACAAACGCGCCGTTGCGTACACCTTAATTGTTGTTGGCTTATTTTGGAACGGTGTTGGCGGCGTAACGCTTGCCTTGATGACGCAGGTGAAATGGTCGTCGATTCCTATGTTGTTACTAGGCTCTTTTGTGGGCGGCTATCTCGGCGCCCACTTAGCGATTTTGAAAGGGAATTTATGGATTAAACGCGGCTATGAAATTGTTACGATTCTCGTTGGCGTGAAACTGCTTTTAAGCTAGCCTTCCATCAACACGCTATGCCAACGCCCGTACGCGCCATTTACGGCCTTTAATGGTGCCTTGTTGCAATTTCAACAACGCAATGTTTGCACTACTGCGCTTAATGGCAACATAGGTGCGGACATCAAAAAGATCAATTTTCCCTACTTCATCGCCTGATAATCCCGCCTCACCCGTAAGGGCGCCTAAAATATCACTGGCTCGAATTTTATCTTTTCGCCCGCCATCAATAACCAGTGTGACCATCGCAGGTCGCAGTGTCGTGTTTTTGGGAATTTTGAGCGCATTAAATTTATCCCATGTAAACACCGTATTTTGATAGGTTTCAATGGCTTTTGCTCGCGCCATTTCTTGACTATTGCAAAAACTCAGCGCTAATCCACGCTGTCCCGCGCGACCTGTCCGCCCCACACGATGCACGTGCACTTCAGGATCGGCGGAGAGTTCATAGACAATCACCGCTGAAAGCCCTTTGATATCAAGGCCGCGTGCCGCCACATCGGTCGCCACTAAAATTGAGCAACTGTTATTGGCAAAACGTAGCAACACTTGATCGCGCTCACGTTGTTCTAAATCGCCGTTGAGGGCGAGAACGTGGTAATGTTGCTCACCGAGAAATTTTGCCACCAGATTGCAACTGTATTTCGTATTACAAAAAATCACGGTGGATTCAGGTTGGTATTTATTGAGCAACGCCACAAGCGCCTGTGGTTTTTGCTCTTCTTCTGCTTTATAAAAAATTTGCGTAATATGCGCACTGGTGTGCGTGCTATCGACTTCAATTTCAACAGGATTTGATTGAATATGCGCACTCATGGCGTTAATTTCATCAGGATACGTTGCAGAAAAAAGCAATGTTTGTTTTTCTTTGCTAATATGACGCACGATGAAGGCAATATCGGCTTCAAATCCCATTTCAAGCATACGGTCGGCTTCATCAAGCACCAACATATTCACTTGACGAATTTTTAAGCTGTGACGCATGAGATGATCTTTAATGCGTCCTGGCGTTCCAACGACAATATGCGGTGCGTGCTGCGCGAGGGAGCCGAGTTGGTGTTTTATAGGCACCCCACCGCAGAGCGTTAATAATTTTACATTGGGAATAAAACGCGCAAGCCCTCGAATGACTTTACTGACCTGATCCGCCAACTCACGGGTAGGACAGAGCACTAACGCTTGCGTTGCAAAACGCTCCGCATCCAATTTAGACAGCAAGCCAAGCCCAAACGCCACGGTTTTACCGCTCCCTGTTTTGGCTTTTGCAATGATATCTTCGCCCGATAAAATAAGCGGTAGCGCTTTTTCTTGAATAGGCGTCATTTCGCTATAACCTAGCGTTTCAACACTTTGCAATAAAGGCGCAGGAAGACTAATTGTTAAAAACGTTACCGAAGACATATTGACATTCAACCCTTAAAGAATAATTTCCATGCCATCAAAGGCCACTTCAATGCCCGCCGCATCAAGCATTTTTCGTTCCGCTGAGTCTTCATCTAAAATAGGATTGGTGTTATTGATGTGAATAAGAATTTTTCTCGTCTCACTACTGACGTGGCTTAACACCTCAATCATACCGCCCTCACCTGACTGTGGCAGATGGCCAATTTCACGCGCTCTTTTTTGGCTAATCCCTTGCGTGACCATTTCATCATCTGTCCAAAACGTACCGTCTACAAGCAAACAATCCACCGCCAGCAATGCGGTCATCACATGAGGCTCAATTTCCCCTAACCCCGGCGAATAAAAGACTTTTCTGCTTGTTGATATTTGCTCGATAATGACGCCCACATTGTCCCCCTCGTGCGGGTCGTGGCGATGGGGTGAATAAGGAGGCGCTTTGCTTTTGAGCGCTTGGGTGTAAAAGCGCAAATCATCAATGATTGGAATCGTAAAACCGCTTCCATCAACGGGAATAGTATGCGTATTAACCGTGCAATAGTCTTTTAACATGGTAAACACAGGAAATCCCGTTGTTAAATCTTGCTGAACCATCTCAGAGCAGTAAATGTCAAGTGGCTTTCCTTCGCGTAGCATCAACAAACCTGTTGTGTGGTCAATTTGGCTGTCCATGAGCATAATCGCTTTAATACCCGTGCCACGAATCCCTTCTTGTGGCTGAATTTGCGCAAAGGCTTCAAGTTGGGCGCGAATATCAGGTGACGTATTAAACAATAGCCAGTTTTTTTCGTCGGTGCTTACCGCAATGGACGATTGTGTGCGAGCGCTTCCCTTCATTTGACCGTGTCGAAGACGGTGACAATTATGACAATTACAATTCCATTGTGGAAAGCCTCCACCTGCTCCTGCGCCTAATACTCTAATTTTCATATTCTCTTACGCCCTAAAATGCTCGATATAAAATGCGAAAAAAAAAGGGGCAAGTTGCCCCTTTTTTCTTTAGAACCGAAATAAAATTAACGGTTGTAAATGTACATCGTTACTTCAAAACCGAAACGTAAATCAGTATAGCTTGGTGTTTCCCATTTCATAATCACGACCTCCAAAATTTTTTATTAGTGTTATTTCTAGCTTGTCAAACTTAAGCTGGCCTCAAGTATAAAAGGATTTTTGGGGTAACGCAACACCCGAAAAGCGTTCTCGTTAAATTGCCCGTTATAAGGCGCCCATCGCACGGTTTTTTTCTGACAAGACCGATAAGAAAAGCGCCTGCTCGCTGGTATTCTCCCTCTCTCTTTGCCAAAAAATGACGTTAAAATTCATAAACAAAAGTAAAAAACTGTTACTATTGGTGCCATTTTGAGTCAACCATAAAAATAAGAACAAATTGACATGACACACACTATGCAACTAAAAGTTTTAATCGCCGATGAAAACGCCTTCGTGCAAAATGTGGTGAGCCTCGCCCTCGCGCAGGACAACTGCCAACTTATCCACGCGCAACACGGGCTTGAGGCGTTAGATTGCTTTGAAACACATCACCCCCATATTGTGCTCATCGACACTATGATTACTGGGGAAATTGATGGCGTCACGCTCTGCCAGCTCATGAAATCCACAAAATTGCCCCATGACTGCTCTGTAACACTCCTTCTCCCCAAAGCCACACCAGAAGAAATTGACGCGTGTTTTGACGCGGGTGCCAATCATTATTTGGTCAAGCCCTTTAGTGCATTAGACATATTGAAAATCATTGAAGCCTATCAAGCTAATGCCTCCCCAATGCAAAAAACAGAACAACTCGCCGTTACAACGCCTCACGCGAACGCGTCTATTGCCTATGAAGCGCTAACCGACTTTGATTCAAGCGTCCTCTATAACCTCGAAATGATGCTCGGCTCAAAAGAGAAAGTTTTTGATAGTCTAAATCGCTTTATTCTGGATTTTAGCGGTGCTATCGACGACATTAGTGCGCTGTTGCTTACCGAACAGCGTGAACTCATGCAACGAAAATTACACGCACTCAAAGGCACGGCGGCCATTATTGGCGCAAATAAGCTTTCCACACTCGCTGGAGAGATTGAAGCGCACAGCGTCAATGGCGAGAGCGTTCATGAAAAATTAGTTGAACTCAAATCCGCTTGGCAAACGGTGCATCATACCGTCACAACCCTGTTGCCTGTGGAAATATCTGATACATAACCCTTTGACTTTATTAACTTATCGTTATGAAATCACATTTTATTTCCTTGTTTCTTTTCTTGCTGACTGAATCATTGCCGCGCACGGTTTTTGCCGACTTTTTTGATTGGAGCAACACGGAAGTGCAGTATTTACATGGCGATGGCTATCAAATGCCACGCAATCCTCGCGACATTGAACGCTCAATTATCACTGTCAGTCACGCTGATGGTTGGGCGCTAGGCCGTAATTTCTTTTTTATGGATACCCTCATCTCCCAGCAAGGTGAACCCTCACAGGTGAATGTTTACGGTGAATTTTACAGTTATTTTAGTGCCAACAAGATTACCCAGCACAATGTATCTTACGGCATCATAAAAGACATCAACGCAACGCTTGGCGTGAATTTAGGCGAAAATCTCGATATAAACCCCAAAAGCGGCACTCGCGTTGTTTTATACGGCGCTACGATTGATTTGGATTTACCCGGCTTTAAACTCTTTAACATCGATTTTCTTTGTCATAACATTATCGAACCCGTTTCAACGGGAAATTCTCTACAAATTACCCCCGTTTGGAAACTGCCTTTTACCCTTGCTAACACGCATTGGAGCTTTGAAGGCTTTGCTGACTACATTGGTGCAAAAACGGGACGCTATACTGAAAACTTTCTCGCGCAACCGCAATTGCGCCTTGACGTTGGTGAATTTTTTGGTATGCCAAAACACGTTCAAATCGGCCTTGAATACCAATATTGGCACAATAAATACGGCATAAAAGGCTTTAATGAAAGTTTGCCGCAAGCGCTTGTTGTTTGGACTTTTTAAGCAAAAAAAGCATGATAAAAGAAACACTCAAATTGCTCTGTCAAATTCTGACGTTAGCCCTCGTTTATTTTCTTACGGGAAATTTATGTAACTTCATCGGCATTCCATTTGAATTTGGCACCATTATTTGGCCGCCTTCGGGCATTTCACTTGCGGCCGTCTTGATTTGGGGAATGCGAGTGATGCCTGGCGTATTTATCGGGGCATTTTGTACCAACTTGTATTTTATCTCTCAGCTTTTGGGCAATGCCGATTTACTCGCCTGCTTTACGGCTTTTGTCGAAGCGCTTGCAGCAGCCTTACAAGTGTTTGTCGGCGTAGCGCTACTGCATCGACTCGCCCATTTTCCCAATTCCCTAGCCAGTGAAAAACAAATTGGGCTGTTTTTTTTAACGGCAATGCTATCGACGTTAATTAGCCCAAGTATTTCCATTCTCACCCTCACCCTCACCGGACAACTGAGTACACACGTTGCGCTGTCGCACTGGATAGATTGGTATATGGGGGATTTAATTGGCATTTTCATTTTCACCCCTCTGCTGCTGATTTGGTTTTATCCCACGCAACATTTTGCGCGTCGCCGTGGTGTGGTGAGCGCCACCATTGTCATCACGTTTCTTCTCACGCTCAATTTGGTATTCTATGAATTTAAAGAGGAAAATAAGCGCGTAGAATTGGAATTTGAAAAAGATGTCCTCGCTATCAATGCCAAAATAGAAGAGCAACTCTTTGCACATCTTAACGCATTGAAGGCTATTGAAAGTTTTTACGCCGCGTCGATGGATATCAACCGCACCGAATTTAGAGCCTTTGTTGCGCATTTATTTAAAGACTTCTCAGGCATTCAAGCGCTAGGCTTTGATCAATTTGTGTTAGATTCACAGCGCATCGATTTTGAAAAACGCATTCAACAAGAAGGCTTTTTAGATTTTCATATTACCGAGCATGACGCAAATAAAGCGCTTATCCCCGCCGCGAAACGGGCGAGTTATGTCGTGGTGAATTTCATTGAACCAATGAATCGAAACAAAAAAGTATTTGGTTTTGATATGATGTCCGACCCTCTACGCCAAGAAGTGCTCAATCACGCGCTTAACAGCAACACCATCACCAGTACACCCAAAATC
>DPKY01000240.1 GCA_003542275.1 Methylococcaceae bacterium
TTGCCAACCCAAGCTCTATCATTCTCTCAGCAGAAATGATGTTGCGCTATATGGGATGGACTGAAGCGGCGGACTTGATTATCAATGGCGTTGGTAAAGCAATTAGCGCCAAACGGGTAACACACGACTTTTCATCTCAAATGGAAGGTGCGACACAAGTGAGTTGCTCACAATTTGGCAATGAGATCATTAGCCACATGTAAGCGAAAACATAACTGCCTGAAATAAAACTGGCAGAAATAAAAAAGGCCTGCAATGCAGGCCTTTTTTATATTCAGTGCTAATTCTAAAAGAATTAAGCTTTTTGAATGTTAGAAGCTTGTTTACCTTTAGCGCCTTCTGTTACGTCAAAGCTAACGCGTTGACCTTCTTTCAAGCTCTTGTAACCAGCTTCTACGATTGCTGAAAAGTGCGCGAACAAATCGTCGCCGCCTTCATCAGGAGTGATAAAACCAAAACCTTTTGAATCATTAAACCACTTAACTGTACCTGTTGCCATTTTTGTAGCCTTTTAAAAATTTTTGATGATGGAGCCTTTTCAGGCGGTGGCGCTGTGAAATTTACGATTACTTCATGGATTAACAGGACGAGCAGTAGAACTAAAACTTCGTAGAGATAAGCATAACGGTAAATCAATTTCGAGCTATGCCAATTCTATAGAGCCACCTAAGTAAAGTCAACGATTTCATTACTCCCAGCAATGTTGCACATCAGGCGCAAGGCCTTTTGCGCCTTTAATCCCCGCTGAATTGAGCGTCAATACCCCACATTCGTCATTCTCTTGGGAGGCAACGGGCGTTGCTGTCAGTGTATAGCTGGTTTTATCTGCCACCACGCTAAGTGAATATGTTTTTGTGGCATTGGCATTTGCTGGCACTTGATTGGCAAAAATGGCCGTTTCCCCTGCCCCTACCAAGGCATTGCTGTAGTCATTATTGTTTGCAAGCCGCCATTGCTCCATCGCGCTTGCAAAACTAACAAGTGTTGCTTGCGCCTCCGCTCGCTCGGCTTTTTGAATGTATTGCACATAATGCGGGTAAGCAACACTTGTTAAAATTCCTACAATGGTGAGCGCAATTAACAACTCAACTAACGTAAATCCCTTTTGTTTTATTTTCATCTGGACTCCCCCTAAAATACGGTAAAAAAATTAGGACGATGGCACATCACTTAATAATTCTGCAACACGCATCCCCGTATCAAATGAATCATCATAATAAAAACGCAATTCAGAAATATGTCGCAAGCGCATACGTTTTGCCAATGCGTGACGAATGACTGGTGAGAGCGTATTGAGCAACTGCGTGCTGGCTTTTTTGCCAGCCGCATCAGAATTGAGCACCGTCACATACACCTTTGCCACCGCTAAGTCTTTTGTGACCACGACTTCGTTGATGGTCACAAATCCCAAGCGAGAATCGTCAATCTCACGTTGCAAAATTAACGATAACTCTTTTTGCATTTGTGAGGAAACACGATCATGACGCGCAAATTCTCTTGCCATAATTAAAGTTCCCGTCTGACATCAATACGCTCAAACACTTCAATTTGATCGCCTGCGCGGACGTCATTGTAATTTTTGACGCCAATGCCACATTCCATGCCCATTTTCACTTCGGCAATATCATCTTTAAAGCGACGCAGTGACTCTAATTGCCCTTCATAAATCACTACGTTTTCACGCAAGACACGAATGGGTAAATTACGTTTTACAAAACCATCGACGACCATGCAACCGGCAATCGCACCCAACTTAGGTGACTTAAAGACCTCACGCACTTGCGCCAATCCGACAATTTGCTCTTTGATTTCGGGTGCCAGCATACCGCTGATGGATTTTTTCACTTCGTCAATGGCTTCGTAGATAATGCTGTAGTAATGCAAATCCACCCCACGCTCTTCAATCATACGTCGTGATGTCGCGTCCGCACGCACGTTAAAGCCCATCAAAATCGCCCCAGACGCGAGTGCCAAGTTCACATCACCTTCGTTAATGCCCCCCACGCCGCCATAAACGACTTTGACTTCCACTTCATCGTTAGATAAATCAATCAATGAACTGCGTAACGCCTCCAAACTGCCTTGTACATCGGTTTTGAGTACCAAATTTACCGTCGCTAACTCGCCAGAAGTCATTTTTGAGAACACTTCATCAAGTTTTGACGCTTGTTGCGCGGCATGACGGGTGACACGTTTTCTGTCTTCACGGTGCTTAGCCAATTCTTTTGCAATGCGCTCGTTTTGCACGACTAAAAATTCATCTCCCGCATTCGGTGTGCTCGATAACCCTAAAATTTCAACGGGTTCACAAGGGCCTGCGGTTTTAATGGCTTTACCGTTTTCATTAAACATCGCGCGAACACGACCATATTCATGACCACAGAGCACCATCTGACCGTTTTCAAGCGTACCGCGTTGCACAAGCACCGTTGCCACGGCGCCCCGCCCACGATCAAGACGCGACTCAATCACAATGCCCGATGCACCACCGGCCACAGGGGCTTTGAGCTCTAAAATTTCAGTTTGTACAATGAGGGCTTCAATTAAGTCATCAACCCCCTCACCGGTTTTCGCCGAAATTTTCAAGAACTGCACATCACCGCCCCACTCCTCTGCAAGCACGTCAATAACGGACAATTCTTGCATCACTTTATCTGGGTTAGCGCCGGGCTTATCCATTTTATTGATTGCAATAATAATGGGGACTTTTGCAGCGCGAGCGTGCTCAACGGCTTCTTTGGTTTGTGGCATCACGC
>DPKY01000170.1 GCA_003542275.1 Methylococcaceae bacterium
AGCCAATACAGCCCCGCACAACTCACCAATATTGAGCAAACGGGCACAAAATAGCGTTCAATGAGCGGTTTGGTATGTAGCCACCAAATCAGTGGCAGCACGAGGCTAGTCACTAAAATTTGCCCAACCTCCACGCCTAAGTTAAAGGAGAAAAGTGGCACTAAAATACCGGTTTCAATGCTACGAATGCCCATTTCCTGCAACACCGAGGCAAAACCAAAACCGTGAACTAAGCCAAATGAAAACGTTAAGAGGCGGCGGCCTTTTGGCGCTTTTGAGATTAAATTTTCAAGCCCAACGTACACAATGGTGGCCGCAATGAGTGGCTCCACCACGGTACTCGGTAGCGTCACCACACCAAGCCCTGCAAGTCCTAGCGTGATGGAGTGGGCAAGCGTGAAAAACGTAATAATACCTACCGCAGACCAGAAATTGCGCGTGACCATCAGCAGCGCAAATAAAAACAGCAAATGGTCGTAGCCGGTGAGAATATGCTCAATACCCAGTAGCAAAAAATCTTTAAACATTGCGCTGTGTGGCGCATTGATAGTTAAATCAATCGTATTATCAGCTTGCGTGAGCATTTTCTCACTCACGCTCTCGCCCTTTTCATTTTTAATTGTAAAGTATTGTTTGTGGCCTGCGGGCAGTTGATGTAAAAGCAAGGCTTCTATTTTTAAATGCGCGGCTGCCGGCGCGTAATGCAAAGTGATGTGCGCATTGTTTTTGTCATCAAAGGCCACGTCACCTGCCGCTATCGGCGACGTCTTATTTTCATTGAGCGTGAGTTGCAACGTATTCGCCACTAACGCGGCAATTGCGGGCTTGGCATTTTCATATTCGTCAGGGGAGACCTGCGCATCGCCATCGCTGTCCATGGGCGATAGGGCTTCAATATCTTGCAAAGCAAACGTGACCGTTATATCAACGCCTGTTTGATTGAGTACAATTTCTGTTGAACTCAGTCCTGGGGCATGGGCAAAAATCAACGGTGTATAGCATAAAAAAAAGAGGAGGGTGATCAATCTCATTGTGTTTGTCTTTTTGGTTATGGCGTGAAATTAACGTATTTCACGCACGAGTCTAAAACCAATATCGCCACTTTTTGTCGCTGGTAAACCACTATAGCGCACCGCTGCACGCAACAGAGGTGGCTTGGCAATCCAGCTACCGCCGCGATATATTTTATATTGCCCGCTCTGTGGGCCTTTTGGATCATTGGCTGGGCTGTTTTGATAATATTGCGGGTCATACCAATCTTGGACCCACTCCCACACATTGCCGTGTATATCTACAAGTCCCCACGCATTGGCTTTCTTTTGCCCTGTCTCATGCGTGTCGCCGCCATAGCCTTCATTGCCAAACCACGCATAATCTTGAAGGGATTTTAGGTCATCACCAAAAGCGTAAACGGTTTTTGTGCCTGCGCGGGCGGCATATTCCCACTCGGCTTCGGTGGGCAGACGATAGGTATCGGTTTTGGCTTGCGCATTGAGTTTTTCAATAAATAATTGGGTATCGTGCCAGCTGACTTTTTCCACGGGTCGATACATCCCTTTGAATTTACTGGGATTTGCGCCCATCACGTCTTCCCATTGTTTTTGGGTAATTTCAGCTTCACCAATGTAAAAAGGCGTGCTGATACACACGTTGTGTTGCGGTAATTCGTTGGCGGTGGTTTGCCGCTCTTTATCTTGTAGCGACGTTTGTTTGTCTTGTCCCATATTAAAACAGCCCGCTTCTATTTTGACAAAGCGAATGCCATCAAAACTTTTCATCTCCGCTGCCATGACGATTTGTGAACCCCACAACGCGCAAAAGCACGCGATGCTATATCGATTATTCATGCTTCATTCTCCCCATTGAAAAAATAACTTTTATGGTGTTTTTAGTGTGCCACGTCACGCAGTAGGGCAATCATATCGTCTATAGACATTTTACCGCTCACTTCACCGCCTTCAAGTAAACTGTTGGCAAGGTCGCGCTTGAGATGGTGTAGCGTGACAATTTTGTCTTCAATTGTGTCTTTGGTGACTAATCGATAAATGGTCACAGGCCGTTTTTGTCCCATGCGATGCGCTCTATCTGAGGCTTGGTCTTCCACTGCAGGGTTCCACCATGGATCCATGTGGATGACATAATCCGCCGCCGTCAGATTTAAACCTGCGCCACCGGCTTTTAAACTAATTAAAAATAAATCCCCCTCGCCAGCTTGAAACGCATTGATGGCTTTTTTACGACGCGGCGCAGAAGTTGAGCCGTCAAGATAATGATAAGCNNCCTTTTTCATCTAGCCGCTCACGAATAAGGGCAAGATGTCCCACAAATTGACTAAAGACAAGGGCTTTGTGGCGATTGTCTAGGAGTTCATCCACTAATTCTTCAAACGCCTGCAGCTTAGAACTAGGAATGGGACTCTCTTCCAAAACAAGACGTGGATGGCAGCACGCACGGCGCAATTTCATAATTTCAGCCAATACTTGCAATTGTGGACTGGATTGTGTGTTCACTTCACGCATGACCTTGAGCGCATTACGGCGCAAGGCTTCATAAATAGCACGTTCATCATGGCTGAGTTCAATGTGTAGCGTCACCTCTGTTCGCGCGGGCAATTCGGTTAACACATCATTTTTGAGGCGCCGCAAAATAAAGGGACGCAGTAATTTTTTGAGTCGCTGTTGCGTGGCGTGGTCTTGATGATATTCAATCGCGTTGGCATAGCGTTCGTTAAAGCGGCTCAATGAGCCCAGTAAACCGGGATTGATAAAATGAAATAAATTCCACAATTCACCCAAATGATTTTCAATGGGTGTGCCGGTGGTGACCATGCGGAAATCAGCTTGCAGTCCCATCGCGGCTTTGGAGCGTTTGGTGAGGGTATTTTTAATCGCTTGCGCCTCATCAGCAATTAACGTGTGCCAATGGATTTTTTGGAGTCGCTCCGCTTGCGTTTGCAGTAAACCATAGCTACAAATCACGAGATCAAAAGGCCCTAAATTATCCAGCATACTCTGTCTATCGCCATTGCCAAATTGCTTTGCGTGTAGCGTTGGCGCAAATCGTGCGCATTCCTCAAGCCAGTTAATACACACCGAGGTGGGCGCTAAAATCAATGTTGGGCCTTGTGGCGCACGAGAGAGAATAAGCGCCAGTGACTGGATAGTTTTGCCTAGCCCCATATCATCAGCAAGACACGCCCCCGCCCCCCAATGCGCTAGTCGACTCATCCACAAAAAACCCTCGTATTGATAATCGCGTAATTCACCTTGTAGCGTCGAGGGCACGTTGGGGCGAAAATCATTTAATTCTTCAAGACGTTTTAACTGCGCTTTCCACGGTTTATTGGCTTGAATGTGCATCCCTTTCGTGAGTTCATCTAACGCGTGCACCGCAAGCGCGTGAAAATGCAGTTTATCTTCTTTCACTTCACCAAGACCGGATAAATCATCAAGGCGCTGACGAAGTTCTTGCGTGAGCGCGATGATTTGACCATCTTCTAGCTTCAAAAAACGCCCCGATGACTGTGCAAGCAGTGACATCACCTGCTGCATCGTTAACACCGTGTCTTCATCAACAACAAGGTCGCCCTCTACTGTCAGCCACGCTTTGTCTTGATTCACGCAAAAACGCGCTTGAGAGAGCCCCATTTCTCGACTGATTTTAATTTTTTTCCCCTTAGGCCACTCCAACACCACAAAATCATGCAGTTGCTGTAGTGTTAACAAGGTTTCTAAAGCCACATCGGGTTCATCAAGCTGCCATTTGAGGGCGGCACTCGCGCCAAGATGCGGACAATGCTCAAGTAGTTGGGTAAGGTGTGCTTTTTCAGTGGCGATGTTGCGGGTGGTTTGCAGTTGTTTGCCATCAATTTCGGTTAAAACGGTCACACCGTCATGGCCGGGTTTGTAGAGCGGTCCACCGTCTAAAAAAGGCTGTATAAATACCTCAACATATAGGCCATCACCAATCGGCTGCAAATGAATATGCAGGCGATGATCTGCCTCGACAATGTGCGCCAGCGGGTGCATACCTGCCATGTTAAGCTGTACGGTTAAAGACGCGGGCAACTTGGCAATCGAATCCATGACTTTCTGGCGCTCAGATTTGGGCGCTTGAACACCATTTTCAGAAATGACACTGGCCACGTTGCGATGCAAATCATTGATGGCATAAACAAGTACACCCGTAGCGGTTTTTTGCACGACGATTTTACTTTTGGGGTGTATTTTGGGTTGTAGTGATAAATGGAGCCGACCGTCTATTTCGTCAATAAGGAATTGTGGCTCGGCGGCTTTCACTTCAATGGGGGTGTTATACTCAATTTGCGATGCCCAATACACATGAGGATGACCTATCGCATCAAACAAGGCTTCTTGAGGCAGAAAATACGATTCCGTGTAATGACCGTAGTAGCCGTCTTGTAGGCGACTTGAGCGAATATTTTTGCAAATTCTACTGTCTTGGGGGGTTAAATACGGAAAACTCTCCAGCTCGGTACTCAAGCGTTTGAGTGCAATCGTGCGCCCTTTTGACCAATTCCCATTTTTGCTTAGGCGCTGTTCTTTGGGTTCAAAAAGACTAATCGTGCCGTCTTCTTCAATTTCAAGCGCCCAGACAAGACGTGATTCATTGGTGGTTGCCAGTGATTGCGTGGTAGATAACTCGCCAATTTGCGCGAGCGCTTCAAGGGCTCTCTCCCATGTGCTGGTACGGGGGAAACTATCAATCAACGCTAAATAGGGCAGGTGTTTTGTTTGTTTCGCTATTTTTTCACAGACTTTGTGTGAATAGTCAAATCGCGCCAGTAGCGCGGCGCTCATGGCCGCAAACCAAGTATAATTAAGCTCACTCGCCACTTGACACGCATTTGCCAGTGGTGCTAGCCACTGCGCTTGTTGAACGGGCGATGTGATTCGATCATTTTCCCCTAGCCAGTACAAAAGTAGCAGTTGCATCAAATTTTCTAACGCATGGGGGAGTTTTGTGGTTAATTTTGAGGCTTGCTCAATGGTTTTTCTCCCTTGATATACGTCAAGGGCTTGGGCNNGCACATAAAGCGAGATGGGATTGCAATAATTGCAAATTAGCTAGGTAGCCGGTGCGCAGGAGCAGCAGTCCGTAAAAAAAGTCATAAATACCGCCTAAGGTGGCAGAGCGCTTATTATTTTTGCGCCGTAATTTCAGCGCTTGCGCAAACTTGTCAAGCGCGACATCATAATGATTGTGTAGCATGGCTAGGTGCGCTTGCAAGGTGAGTGCCTGGGCGCAGTTTGATTCAAGTAACCATGTCTGAGTATCCTGTTCAATGCCTCTAAGCAGGCGATGCGCAATCACCGCTTGTTTGATTTCATGATGTGGCGTACCTAAAGCAAAATTTTCTTCTAAGAGCAAATACAAACGCGCTTGTTTACTGTTTAGCGTGAGCCCATCGTCTATGAGCATATACTTTAGCACTAAGAAGCGTATTTTTTGCGGTAGCGAGGCAAACCAGAGGGCATCAAAATGGGTAAAAAATAATTGTTCGAGTTGCTCAAAAAAATAAGGACGAAAATTTTCATATAAATACTGAATGTTCGCCGCAAAGCCCGTTTCGTTGCCTAGATAGAGAAAAACACGCATTTTTTTCACTGGATGCAGCATATTAAACTCTGTTGACATATAGCTAAACGTGCTTTTATCCATGACAACTTGCTGTATGAGTTTGGTGAACCACGGTTGCTCAATAGCGATGCGCATGAGCGGTTCGACGATGTCTACATGACAACTCCAGCCTTCACGTTGCGTGACAAAGCCCATTTTTTGAAAACGCTCCCAAAAATCACGATTCACATTCTTAATCGTATTGGTATCAATTCCTGAAGATTTTAATAACGTCACAAAATGATTTTGTCCAATCGGTGCATAAACCACCGCTAACACCAGCAAAATTGTCTGCTCTGGTTGGGGGAGAACATGAAAAAGTTGAAGTAATCTATCTCGATTTGTCATTGATTGCTGTTAAATAAAAGGAAAAGATTAAAGAATAAAAGCATAAAAAGACATCGCCATATTTAATTGTGCATGAGCCACTGCTGTTGGTAGTCTTTGTAGGCGTAGCCTTTGAGTAGGGTTATCTCGCCATTGAGCAGTTGCGTGTAGAGCGTGGGAAGGTTGTGCCCATTGAATCGATTGGCTTTAATTAAACTGTAAGCCCCGACGTGATTAAACGTAATCGTGTCGCCAATTTCCAATGGCTGTTTAAAGCGATATTCGCCAAAAATATCACCAGCAAGGCACGTTCCCCCCGCCAGCATGACCGCGTATTGGCCTTTTGGATCATGTTCAGCTACTGGTAATATACGTTGATATTCAAAGACTTCGGGATGATGGTTAATGGAGGTATCCAAAATGGCAATGTGTTTGCCGTCGCTTTCAAAGCAGTCAATGACGCTCGCTTTCAAACTGGCCGCATTGCCCACGACGGCGTTGCCAGGCTCGATGTAAATATCGACTTTTAATTCTCTGCGTAGCGTGGTGACTACATCAATAAAGGGTTGATAATCGTCTATTTGCGGAAATAAATAGCCACCGCCCACATTGAGCCATTCCAATTTTTCAAGTTGACGACCAAAATAACGGCGCAGTTTGTCAAGGGTGCGCAGCAACGGTGTAAAATCTTTTGCGGCGAAAACCGTATGAAAATGTAAGCCATGAAGGCTTTTTTCTTCGAGAAGACTCGATTGCCACAGCGCGTCAATATCGACGCCAAGTTTAGAATGCGCACGACACGGGTCAAAGCGCTCATCAGAGAGAAAAGAGAGTTTAGGGTTAACACGCAGACCAATTTGCGCTTGGGTTTGCACCGCCGTGGCGTAGCGTTCATGGTGACTTAAGGAATTAAAATTGATATGCGAGCATAACGTTGTTAATTCGTAGAGTTCTTGCGCAATCAGCGAGGGCGTAGTGAGGTGGACTTCGCCTTGCGTGCCCATTACATCACGAGCAAGTTGTGCTTCAAATAACGAACTCACGCAAAAGCCGTCCACAAAAGGTTTTGCAAAATCGAGAACGTGTGAGCTTGGTAGCGCTTTTATGGCATAGAGCACTTTGCAGCCAGATTGTTTTTTGATGTGTGTGAGCGTGGTGAGATTGGCGTGCAGGGCAGTTTCGTCCAGAATAAAAGCAGGGGTTTGAATGCGCATAAAAATTGGGTGGTTTAAAATTGTGCAAGTAATAGCGTTGCGCCTAAGGCAAGGCCAGTAAAAAAGAGGCCTGCACTCCAGATAGCAAATAATTGATAGCGATAAGTAAGGTAATCCGTAAAAATGCTTTGCATACCCAGTTGGCTATGATAACAAACCAGCCAAAACCAGAGTATCAGCCCACCTTTATTGAGTGGCAGATGTAGCCAATCTAGCATTGGCGCATATTGTGCGTGCATACAGCGCTCAACAAAATGTAGCGGCCAATACGTTAACGCAATTAACAGCAATGCACTCAAACGCTCAAGCAGCCAATGTATACGCGCAGAAGTGGCAAAAAACGTCATTATTTCAACTCCAAAGCAATCAACACGGTCAAGCTCACCGATGCGGCGAGTTCATACCACGCGTAATAAGTGAGTTTTTCGCGTGAAAAGCTGCGCCCCATATCCCAAATCNNCGCGTAATAAGTGAGTTTTTCGCGTGAAAAAGTGCTACCCATATCCCAAATCAAATGCCGAATGCCATGACAAAAATGAAATACAAACGCATACAAGCATCCTATATTGAGAAGGGAGAAGAGAGGCGAGTTAAGTTGGCTTTGCATAGCATAAAAAGACGGCCCGCCCAAACTGAGCTGCCATGCTATCAGCACGAGTCCAAGCAAGCCAATGATCAACAAAACGCCCGTCACGCGATGACTAATGGACAGCAACGCGGTGAGCGGCAAGTTATAAATTTGTAAATGTGGTGAGATTGGTCTATTGTGCGGCATGGCAGTTTCCTTAACTTAAACCTTTCGATGCGTAATTATATCATGAAAAAAGACGTGAAAATTTTAAACAAAGCCGTTATGTATGACGGTTTTTTCAAAATGGAAAAATACCATTTGCAACACAGCCTCTTTGCAGGCGGTTGGAGCGGCGAGATGGCGCGTGAATTATTTGTGCGTGGCAATTGCGTGGCGGTGGTGCTTTATGATCCGGCGCGTGATGAGGTGGTGTTAATTGAGCAATTTCGCGTTGGCGCCATGGAAAACCCCATCAATACACCGTGGCTGATTGAAATTGTGGCGGGCATTATGGAACACAATGAAACCCCTCAAGAGGTGGCGGTGCGTGAATCGTTTGAAGAAGCAGGGTGTGTTATCGATAAATTGATTCCGATTCAGACGTTTTATCTCTCGCCAGGCGGTTCATCGGAGAAAATTACCTTATTTTGCGGCCTAACGCAAACTGAAAACGTAGGCGGTTTACATGGCGTAGCGCATGAAAATGAAGATATTTTGGTGCGTGCGACGCCCTTTTTAGAGGCTTATGAGCGTGTGCTACGCAATGAAATTGATTCGGCCATTCCCGTCATTGCGTTGCAGTGGCTTGCGCTGCACCGTTTGGAATTGGACAAATTTTATGCCGCGTGAGTTTATGCAAACAAGGATTATTGCTATTCATCAAGGCGATACGCAAGAAGACCAGTCTCT
>DPKY01000057.1 GCA_003542275.1 Methylococcaceae bacterium
TCATTAGAGATAGTGGCAAACCCACAAGCGTGCATCAGTGGCGATAATTTTATTGCTGATCTTAGAAATAAATTTGATGGGAAAATAGTAGGATGAAGCTCAGAGATTATCAACAACGATCTATAGATGAACTTTACGCGTGGTTTAATGACGGCCATGAAGGAAATCCTTGCGTGGTGTTGCCTACGGGCGCTGGTAAAAGTCACATTGTTGCTGCACTTTGTAAAGATGCGCTTCAAAAATGGCCAGAAACAAAAGTTTTGATGCTGACACACGTTAAAGAATTAATCGCACAAAATGCTGAAAAAATGCGCGAACATTGGAAAAATGCACCATTAGGCATTTATTCATCAAGTCTAAAGAAAAAACAGCTTGGCGAACCCATTACATTTGCTGGCATTCAATCCGTTAGAGATAAAGCACACCACCTTGGGCATATTGATTTAGTCATCATTGATGAATGCCACTTGGTTTCTCATAAAAATGAAGGTGGCTATCGATTTTTATTATCAAGTTTAAGCGCAATCAATCCCCATTTGCGCGTGATTGGTTTGACTGCTACGCCATATCGTTTAAACCATGGACTCATCACAGATAAACCAGCTTTATTTGATGACCTGTTGATGCCGGTCACCATTGAGTATTTAATCAGCAAAGGATTTTTATGCACATTAAAATCTAAAATGACAAAAACAAAACTTGATACCAGTGAAGTGCATAAGCGTGGTGGCGAATTTATTGAATCAGAATTGCAAGCAGCAGTTGATACTGATGATAAAAATGAAAAGATTGTCAGTGAAGTAATCAGACTTGCTGGCGATAGAAAAGCGTGGCTGTTTTTTTGTGCTGGTATTGACCACGCAGAACATGTAAAAGACACGTTAATTAAAAAAGGGATTACAGCAGAGTGCGTAACAGGACAAACGCCACAGGCGCAACGCGATAGAATCATTGCTGATTACAAAGCCGGTAAAATTAAAGCATTAACAAACGCCAATGTTTTGACAACAGGATTTGATTACCCAGATATTGATTTGATTGCAATGCTACGTCCGACGATGTCGGCTAGTCTTTATGTTCAAATGGCAGGACGTGGTATGCGGCCAAAGTCACACACAGATCATTGTTTGGTGTTAGATTTTGCTGGCGTAGTTGAAACGCACGGGCCGATCACAAATGTAAAACCGCCAAATAAAAAAGAACAAGGAAAAGGCGAAGCACCTGTTAAAGTGTGCGATGAATGCAATGAATTGGTGGCTATATCAACAAAAATTTGTCCAGCATGTGGACACGCGTTCCCAGAGACCGAAAAAGCAGAATCGTTAAAACTGAGAAATGACGATATTATGGGATTGGAGGGAACCGACATGGAAGTGACGAGCTGGACCTGGCGCAAACATACGTCTAAAGCATCTGGGAAAGACATGTTGGCGGTGACGTACTATGGTGCTTTATCTGACATCCCAGTGACAGAATATTTGTGCATCACTCATGAAGGATATGCAGGAGATAAAGCTAAAAGTTTATTTAATAGAATTTGCGCTAATAGTAATGTAAATGCGGTTTATAGCGGAAATGTTGATTTAGATAAAGTGGCGGCTTATATGCAAAAAAACTCAATTGCACCTTCATTAATTGAGTACACCAAAGATGGAAAATTTTTTCGCGTAATGAATCGGAGTTGGGATAATGTATAAAGAACCAGATTTTCTCATTGAATATAGAAGAATCAAAGCCTTGGCGCCACCAAAGTGTTGTCACACTTGTGATTTTTATATTAAAAAAACTATGTTTTGTTCACATTATGACTTGGATCCGCCAGAGGATTTTGTAAATACCCAAGACGCTTGTCCAGATTACATTGAGGAGTTGCCATTCTAATGACTACGATTAAAGAAAAAATACCATCTGAGCATCATGAACAAGCATTGTTTGTGCAGTGGTTTAGACGCACTTATCCTGGCGTTCTTATCCATTCAATCCCCAATGGCGGCCATCGCAGCAAATCAGCAGCCGTTGCATTAAAAGTGGAAGGAACGGTAGCAGGAATACCGGATCTTTTTATTCCCGCATGGAGACTTTGGATAGAGATGAAGCGCATCAAAGGCGGAATTGTCAGTCCAGACCAAAAAAAAATTATCGAGTATCTTAAAAGTGTAGGTTACCAAGTCATTGTTTGTAAAGGCTTTTTACACGCTAAAGAACAGATTGAACAATTTGATGTTAAAAAATAATATTTTATTGTTTACTTGTTTAAAAGTAGTGTTTAGAATAAGCCAACCTTTTCAAAAAGGCATAACAAATAAACAAAAACAACAAAGCGCGGTGTAACAGCCGCGCATTTTAGGAGAAAAATTATGAGCAAATTTAAAATTGCAATCACAAACCAAGGTGGCTTTAACCACATTGGTGGTATCGCTACTAGAACCAGTGTTGACTGGGTATCTGGGTTTACAGCGCAAAAACGAGCTATTGCTGACGCAAAAGCAAAAGATTGTGCCGACTGGCACGGTCAGTTTGACAATAACACAGGGATAGCATTTTTGGTGTGCAGAAAAACACCACGCAAGGGTTGGGTTGTAGTTGGTCAACTCTAGGAGAGTAAAATGGCAGACATAACAGTAGAATTCATTTGTGATGACATATTAGTCATTGCAGAATGTGAAGTAACGGGTTCATTGATTCCGGCAAACTTTCATCATGACATTGACGACAACAGAGAAGTTGACGCACACACGGTGTCATGCTTTGCAGAAGATGGCGAAAAAATAATTCCATCAAATGANNACGCCGCCAGTGACGGCAAAGATAGCATTTTAATTTAATACTCTCCTACCTTGCACCGCACACGCGGTGCCTTTTTTGAGGAAAAAACAATGTACGATTTTATTAAGTGGCTAGACGACTCAGATGTAGCCTATTTGGTTATGCTTGCGCTTTTTTTGGCAATGGCGAATTTGCATTCAAAAGCAATGGAAGAAAACACACGTTTAAGAAAACTTTTAAAAAAGGCAATGAGATGAGAAAAATTATTTAACAAATGATTGCTGAGGCAATCAATTCAGATGATCCATCACGCAATGTGGCAATCGTTTGCACAGAAATTGTGCGTGGTTTAAGTTTTATTGCCAATGCAATTCCCGACAAAGAGGAGCAGGATGCGTTTATTGAAACAATCAACAAACAAATCCATTCTGAGCTGGAAATACTTCAACAATCACAATTCGAGGCATAAGTCATGAGCGCAGCAACACTATTATTAACACTACAGTTCTTAACTGCCGACAC
>DPKY01000245.1 GCA_003542275.1 Methylococcaceae bacterium
CCATTGCTCAAGCCATAAATTCGTTTTATCAGCTTGCGCGGTCGTACTTGGCGAGAGGTCAAATTGCCGCGTGAGTTGCATGATGTCGCTATCGTCAGCTGTCATGGGTTGATAATAGCCTCTGCCCGCTTTAGCTAATTGGCTAAGGGAAGCCGCATCGCGTTTTGGCACTTGAATGTCGCCGTGTTCGTCTTTGGCAAAACCACCTTCAGGCAGTGCAATAGGGGCGCCATCTGTGGTGCCTACGCCAAGAATAGAGAGTGAATAACTCTTTAATGCGCTCGCAACGGGCAACGCTTGAGATGTGTCCACACTGTCGGTAATCAGTAAAATATGCCCTTTGGGTAAACCGGCTTGTTTGAGTAATTCCACGCTTTTTTCAAGCGCTAAGGCGGTGTTATTGCCGTCACTGGGCATAATATCACTGGTGAGCGCTTCGAGCTGGCTGTGAATTGTTTCAATATCGTTTGTTAGTGGTGTCACGGTAAATGCGCTCTGCGAATACACCACCAGCGCCGTTTGACCATCTTTGCGCTGCGAGAGTAAATCGGCAATTTTATACCGTGCAAGCACGAGGCGGCTTGGCTTAACATCTTGCGCGTTCATGGTTTGTGATAAATTGAGCGCAATAATCAGCGCGGCATTATTGCGAAAAGCGGGCATAGGCAACCGCTGCCAAGTAGGCGCAGCAAGGGCAAAAATAGCCATCACGGCCATCACATTAGCCAGCCNNGGCGTGCTTTGGTTGCGCGGGTTTTCTAAAACGAAAGGCAATAATTCACGATCGCAAATTTTCTCCCAATGCGTTGTGTCATCGACACGGTGTCGATAGGTTTTTACACTCAAATACATCAGGGGAATGAAAGCCAAAAAAGCAGCGGGATGGAGAAAATGGAAATCCGCAAACGCTAACAAAAATGCTGTCATCGCGCGTGTCTCCAGCAAAGTACGCCAGCTAACAGCAGTGCGATGCTTAGCGAATACGCATACAACTCACGACGTGGCCGAAAATATTGTTTTTCTTTTTCAACGGGCTCTAGTTCATCAAGGCGCATATAGATATTATTGAGTTCATTGAGGTTTTTTGCACGGTAATAATAGCCACCGGTGCTTTCAGCAATTTTCAGCAACATTTTTTCATCTAAATCTGCCGAAGGGTTCACTTTTCGATAACCAAAAAAACCGCCTACCAACATTTCGTCTGCACCAATGCCAATGGTGTAAATTTTTAAATGATTAGAGGCGGCCAGCTCGGCAGCTTTAAGTGGCGAAACTTCGCCGGCGGTATTTGCTCCGTCAGTGAGTAGAATCAACACGCGACTGTTAGTGGATTCGTTGCGTAAGCGCTTGACGGCAAGACCAATGGCTTCGCCAATGGCGGTATTATCGCCCGCTAAACCAATGGCTGATTCATTGAGAAGCGTCACGACGGTTTTTCTATCAAAGGTTAAGGGAGCCTGTAAGTAGGCTTGGCTACCAAATAAAATCAAGCCAACGCGGTCACCCACGCGTCGTTCAATAAAATTGGTTGCAATGGACTTGATGGCGGTGAGGCGGTCAACAGCTTCTTTATTGAGAATAAAATCTTGCTCTTGCATACTGGCCGACAAATCAACGGCAAGCATTAAATCACGGCCGCTCATGGACTGCTCTAGTGGCTCACCTAACCATTGTGGGCGGGCAATCGCCAAGACGAGCAGCGCCCATGCCAGTGCGGCCAGTAGGGTGTCAAGGCGAGAGCGCATCGCCTTTGCGCTGGTATTTTGATAAGGCGTGAAATCGGCTAAAAACGGTACACGCATAGCAGTTTTTGCGGATTGCTGTTTTTTCGGTGCAAAATAGTAAACCAACAATGGCAACGGTAGGAGTGTCAACAGCCATGGCCAGACGAAATCAATCATGCGTTTTTCTTGTGTCGAGTCAATAAACGGGAAGCGTGGGCATTGAGCCACGTATGCGCCAGTTGAAACAACGCGTCGACATTGACATCACTGGGCAGTGTTTTTTGATAAGGCGCCTCGATTAAATATCGACCCACCCCGTGTTTAAAGCCCGCTTCTTTGAGTGGTCGGTCTAAATAATCCAGCCACGCCCGCCCCGTAAGACCTGCAACATCATCATGCAGCGGGGCTAAACTGATTACAACACGGCGCAATAAACGCGAGAGTTCACTCACTTTTTCATTGTCACTGAGTACTGCATTGTGATGAAGGGCGTTGAGTTGCTTGCGGGCGATTTTCACAGCGCTTTGTTGCCGTAGGCGCTTGATTAAAACAAACAAAATATAACTGCAAAGGGGCACTAAAATAGCCAGTATCCACCATCCCATCGCTGGTGGAAACCAGCCTATTGCTTGTGGGAGATGAATGTCGCGGATAGGGAGTTCTTCAATGGGTGGCATAACAGTCAACGATTACATTTTCAAACAGGTGAGCGGATCCATGTGTGTGCTAATGGGAATGAAAATCATACCACGTTGCTTGGCGAGCGTTTGGAGTTGTTGTTGTTTTTGTAAAAAATGCTGCTGATAGGTATCGAATTGAGCCCGCTGCGCGTTGCTGATGGTGATATATTGCGCATTTTGGGTAAAGGGATAATGGCCCGCGCGAGGTAAATTCGCTTCGAGTGAATCATAAATACACAGCAACACGACTTCACAATGGGCGGCAAGTTTGCTTAATTGTATTTGCGCATGAGGGGTGAGGCCACGAAAGTCGCTGATGAGATAGAGTAAACTACTTGGCTTTGCATGGGCAAGAAGGCGACTGAGTACAGACTCTAGGGTATGCGTGTCGGCATTATTTTTTTCAGGTAAAGGATTTGAGTGCGTGGCGGTGGCCAGTAAATGCAAAAAATGCAAAACCGCTTGTTTACCATTTTGTGGCTTGAGTTCGAGGCAATGTGTATCAAAAAAAAGCTGTCCACCGCAGCGGTCACCACGATGATGCGCAGCCCACGCCAATAAAGCCGCCAGCTTCGCAGCCATGACAGATTTAAAAACACCCCGTGAGGCAAAGTGCATCGTTTCTCGCAAATCAACGGAGATAAACACTGGCCGCTCACGTTCTTCACGGAAAATTTTTGTGTGTGTTTTCCCCGTTCGTGCCGTCACGCGCCAATCAATACTGCGAATATCATCACCACGCTGATAAAGACGGGTTTCGTCAAACTCCATGCCACGTCCTTTGAAACGTGAGATATAGCCTCCCGATTGCCTTGCTTTAATACGCTGGTGATGACAAGATAATCCGCTGGCTGGTTGCGCTAAATCCACGAGCGTTTTGAGTGTTACGCTGGTGTAGGGTGATGAGAGGAGCGGCGCATGAGGCATAACAAAACCTATTGGTTAAATATAGCGTGAAATAAGGCCATGCGTGTAGTTGCCTTGAATAGTGGGGACGGGAATTTTCACTTCATATCCGCCGCCAGAGGCTTCTTGCATCATTTGGCCATACATTCCTTCCATGCGTTCAACGACAATATCTTGATTGCCCTCTGGAAGTATCAATTC
>DPKY01000287.1 GCA_003542275.1 Methylococcaceae bacterium
TTGAAAAAGTCAAGCATGAGCTGGGCGCCTCAAAAGTAATTTTTGATAAGCGTTTAACTGCTTTTAAAAAATTTCGCGTCATTCATCGTAGTCTATTCATTAAACCAAAAGCCATAAAAGATGACCAAACATTGATTTATCATCACGTTGCAGAAACGCTGCCTAAAATTGAAGAAATTTTTGAAGCGTATTTGATTAAATACGGTTTTATTTTGCCTGATAGCATTAAAGAAAGCATTGAAAAATGCAATGTGATTGCCTTAGAAACGTATTTGAAAATCCTCTACCGCCGTGAAAACGCGGAAATTAAACACGATGACCCGCTCACGAAAGAAGATATTGCTCAAATAAAAAGCTTTTTAGATACAATAGACGAAATAGATAAAGCATTTGTCAAATTACTTGGCAATGTGAGCAGTTAGCGTGTTCGCTTTTTTCTATTGACAACGAAACAACCTGCAAGTGTGATCACTTAGCAGGTTTTTTTATGCGTGGTCGTTTTTTTGATAGTTTTTTTTCATATAAATCATGGCGAGGAACTATCATGATGGGGGGGTAATTTTGGTAAAAAAATGCTATGATTTCCCCTACAATTGACCTATTTTTGTTTGCACTTTCAGATTTCACCTGTAGGGAACCCTAACCTAATGCTTTTACATGATAATATGCGTTTTTTCAGACAAGCAAAAAACTGGACACAAGAGGACATCGCCTCTAAGCTAAACATATCGCCCCATGCTTACGGTAGAATTGAACGCGGTGAAACCGATGTGGATTTATCAAAATTGATGAAAATTGCTGATTTATTTGAAATTCGGCTCGCTGAATTATTTGGTTTTGATGTCAAAAACATTTTGAATTTTGGCGCGTACAATAGCGGCACACAAACCAATAATAATCAAACGCATTGTAATATCAGCGCCTGCACAGCCGAATGTACAGAGCTGAAAATTAAATACGAAAAACAGCAAATCCTTCTTGAACAGCAAAACAAACAAATAGAATTATTAAATGAGATGATTGCGTTGATGAAAGCAAATCGTCTTACTTCTTAAAAAAATAAGGGTGTGAATCATGTGCCTAGCCGTGCCAGCCAAGATTGTGCAAATTATACTAACCGATGATGTGCTACTACGCACAGGGCGCGTGGATTTTTCAGGCGTACAGAAAACAGTCAGTTTGGCCTACGTTCCCGAGGCCGTAGCAGGGGATTATGTGATTGTCCATGCAGGATTTGCTATTTCTCTGCTTGATGAATCAGAGGCGCTGGCAAGTTTGCAAGCCTTTGATGATTTGGCGCGTTTTGAAGCGACATTATGAATTACACAGGGGCGTTTCGTCATCCGCAACTCGCCCAGAAATGGGTAAACGCGATAAAGTCGCTGGCCACGCAGCATTGGCGAATTATGGAAGTCTGTGGTGGGCAAACACACAGCATCATCAAATACGGCATAGATCAGTTGCTCGCCGATGAAATCACGCTCATTCACGGCCCCGGTTGCCCTGTGTGTGTTACGCCACTGGCCTATATCGACAAAGCACTCGCCATTGCTGCGCAACCTCATGTGATTTTCTGCTCTTTTGGCGATATGTTGCGCGTGCCCAGTACCACGCAGGATTTATTGAGTTTAAAGGCGCAAGGGGCGGATATTCGCGTTGTTTACTCACCACTCGATGCGCTCACCCTTGCTGAAAACAATCCCTCAAAAGAAGTGGTTTTTTTGGGCGTGGGGTTTGAAACCACCGCGCCCACCACTGCGCTGTGTGCTTATCAAGCGCGGCAACGCGCTCTTACGAATTTTTCCCTCCTTGTCTGTCATGTGCGTGTGCCACCGGTGATGCAGGCGCTGTTATCAAACAAGCATCATCGCGTTCACGGTTTTTTAGGGGCAGGGCACGTGTGCGCGGTGATGGGCTTTCATGAATACTTACCACTTGCCGCGCAGTACCGTATGCCAATTGTCATTAGTGGATTTGAGCCAGTTGATGTGTTGCAAGGTTTGTATTTTTGTATAAAACAGCTTGAAGAAAATCGCGCCAGCGTTGAAAATCAATATTCTCGTGTGGTAAGCGAACTGGGCAATCTGCCCGCCCAAGCCCTCATGCGCGATGTCTTCATCACGGTGAATCAAAATTGGCGAGGTCTCGGCGAAATTGCGCAAAGCGGTTTTGCGCTCAACGCACAGTACGCGCCTTGGAATGCCGAAACACGTTTTGCTGTGCAGAATATCATCACGCAAGAATCCACGCAGTGCCGCAGTGGCGACGTGTTGCAAGGTGTCTTAAATCCCGTGCAGTGTACACAATTTGGCAACGCTTGCACGCCTGAACATCCGCTTGGCGCGACGATGGTGTCCTCTGAAGGTGCGTGCGCGGCGTATTATCGTTATCGTCAAACATCGTGTTGACGCGTTGGACTATCAAAAAAATTCGCTAAATAACAAAAACAAATTGGTAGCCGTTAAATTGATTGGAGACTGTATCGCTATGCTCACTCAAAAAGGATTTCTGCTGGAATTTTTTAAACTTGCTTCGCCGTTTTGGCACTCTGAAGAAAAAACCAAGATTCGACAACTCACGCTTTTTCTCTTTGTATTAACTATTTTCCAAATTGTTATCGCCGTTGTGATTACAGAATGGAGCGCGGATTTGTTCAATGCGCTGGAAAATCGTTCTATGTCGGGCGTTTTAACGCAAATTGGGCTGATTATTCTCATTTTTGTCGCCAATATTGGCGTGACGGTCACGCATTTCAACATCAAACGTACCTTGCAACTGGATTGGCGCAATTGGCTCACCTCGCGCTTGATTGCTCAATGGATGACCGAAGGGCGACACTACCTCGTCACCCACATTCAAAATCCCGAATCAGCACATGATAACCCGGATGGACGTATTGCTGAAGACGTGCGAATTGCAACAGAATCCGCTATTGATTTAACCCATTCACTTATTTTTTGTTTACTGCTGTTAATTAGCTTTACCAAAATTTTATGGACCCTGTCAGGGAAAATCACACTACATTTAGGTGTGGTTGAAGTACCTGTTTACGGTCATCTTGTGTGGCTGGCGATGTCTTACGCCGCAGCGGCGTCGGTGATTGGCTGGTGGATTGGTCGGCCTTTAACCGATGCGACGAATTATCGGCAAAATGTAGAAGCGAATTTTCGTTTTGGCCTTGTGAATGCGCGGGAGAACTCGCTGGCAATTGCGCTCGTGCACGGTGAAAAAACCGAGCAACACCGTTGCCAGCATTTATTTGGCGATATTATCACCGCATGGAAAAGTCAAACGCAAGCCACCTCACACATTCTCATGTTTACCTCTGGCCATTCCGTATTGTTGATGGCATTTCCCATTTTGGTTTCTTCACCGCGTTTTGTGCTTGGCAGTATTTCACTTGGCGGCTTGATGCAATCCGCGCAAGCGTTTCAGCAAATGGCGATGGCGCTGTCTTGGCCTGTGGATAATATGGCTAAAATTGCTGAGTGGCGGGCATCTGTTGAGCGTGTATTGAGTTTAGTGAGTGCGCTGGATAAATTAGAAGGGGAAATTGAAAAACGCGATCCACACCATGTTCGTCGTACAAAAACCAATGCGCCTTTCTTATGGTTGCGTGACCTCGCCATTATGCGTCTTGATGGCATGGTGTGCGTTGAAAAAATGGACATGAAAATCAAAGCGGGTGAGCGCATTTTAGTCACGGGCAATGCGTTTACGGGCTCAAAGTTTTTTAAAGCCATTATTGGTTTTTGGCCATGGGGGGAAGGGGAAATTGAACTCCCGCCCGACGACATTGTCTTTGTTCCTCCGCGTCCTTATTTGCCGATGGGCACACTACGCGCCGCCATTTGCTATCCGCTGACTGTTGAGGAGATGAATCAAGTTGAATTAGAAGAAAAATTAAGTAAGGTGGGCTTGAGCGAACTGCTCAAAAACTTAGACACAGAAGATGATTGGTATTTATCGCTCTCGCGCGAGCAACAGCAACGCCTTGGCGCGGTGCGTTTACTGTTACAACACCCAAAATGGATACTGTTGCAACAAGCCTTCGATTCGCTAGATTCTACCGACGAACTAGAGATGCTACGTCTTATCTGCCGTGAATTACCCGAGGCGACAATTCTCACCATCACACATGAATCGCGTGCGACAGGGTTTTTTGATCGCAAAATCACCGTATAAAAAGCGGAGGACTTATGAACGCAAATGAAATGAAACAAACGCGTCCCACAAAGTTGCGCGGCGTGAATTTAGGCGGCTGGTTGGTGCTGGAGAAATGGATGACGCCCAGTTTATTTGAAGGGCTTGAAGCGGTGGATGAAACCTCCTTTTGTGTAGAGCTGGGCGAGCGAGCCGAACGTATTTTAAAAGCGCATTGGGAAACCTTTATTACACGCGCAGATTTTGAGTGGCTCGCTGAGCGTGGTGTGAATGCGGTGCGCATTCCCGTTGGGCATTGGATTTTTGGTGCGGAGTATCCTTACCATCGCGCTTATGGGGAAAATCCCTTTCCATTCGTGCACGGTGGCATTGCGATTTTAGATAACGCTTTTGAGTGGGCTCAAACGCTTGGTTTGCATATCCTTTTAGATTTACACGCCGCGCCAGGTTGTCAAAATGGCTTTGATAACGGTGGCATTAAAGATGTGTGTGAATGGCATACACAAGAAAGTTATTTAACGCATTCGCTGAGCGTATTAGAGCGCCTTGCGCAACGTTATGCACATTCTCCTGCGTTACAGGGTATTCAAGTCCTCAACGAACCGCGCTGGGATATTCCAACAGCGTATTTGAAACGCTATTACACGCTAGCGTATCACGCTATTCGCAAGCATTGCGAGGCAAAAAACGTCACGGTGGTGTGTCACGACGGTTTTCGTTCTTTTCGTGAATACAGTGGCTTTATGCCCGCGCCTGAGTTTGAGAATGTGGTATTTGATATTCACCGCTATCAATGCTTTGAGCGAGAAGATGTGAATTCAGATATTTACACACACATTCAAAAAGCCTGTGGCGCATGGAAAACAGAAGCCGATGAGATTATCCAAGACTTTCATCACCCAATGTATGTCGGCGAGTGGAGCCTTGGCCTCGATTTGCAAATTGTATCGCTTTGGGCGCAAGGCCCGTTTAATCATGCACTTGAGAAAATGGACGATTTTCAAATGAACGTGGCTTATCGCGGTTACGCTGCGGCGCAACTGGCGACGTTTGAAAAGTATTTAGGCTGGTTTTTTTGGAGTTACAAAACAGAAACGGCGCCTGCGTGGAGCTTTCGTGATTGCGTGAATAATGGCTGGCTGCCAAGTCAATTTAAGTAGACATGAGCTCACCATCGACATAAAACCACCGTCCTTCTACTTTTTTGAAGCGGCTGATTTCATGCAGCCGCTCTACTTTATCATTGTCATCTTGTTGATAAAACGCGTTAAATTCCACCACGCCACTGCTGTCGTTCACACCGCCTTTTTTGGTTTTCACAATGTCTAGTTTTATCCAGTGGGTGTGGTCTTGTGAAAAATCAATTTGCGGTGGGCGGGTGGTTTTGTGCCATGTTGCCAGCAAATAGGCGTCATTTTTAACCACATACGCACTGTAGCGCGAGCGCATTAGCGCTTGCGCAGTGCGAGGCGTTGCGATGCCTTGATGAAAAGGTCCACAGC
>DPKY01000289.1 GCA_003542275.1 Methylococcaceae bacterium
CTGCATCACTATTTTGACTGCGCTGGATGGTGTGTTGCGCCACCGTTTGCATCCCCAGTCCAAAATCGGTGTGTTCAAGTCCCCATACGCTAGACATAAAATGCGGTGCAAACTGCAATACACTCTCAACGCCCGCCACCCGTTTACCGTGCACTGATTGCACATGGTCAATGCGCAAAGGTCGACCCGCATAAATATCCACGCTAATCGGTGAGCTGACTTGATAATTAAGCTGGGCACCATCAACCAAATAGAGGCCTAAATTATCACTTTTTTCAAAGCGTCCCGCTCGCAATCTCACCGGCATACGCTCAAATTGTTTTTCAGCAAAAGCTTGATAAATCTCTTGCTTATCGCGGTAATTATCCGTACTCAAGCGACTGAGCACACTGATATTCCCGTTAAGTTTCTCAGTGGGATTGCTATAGACCATCTGCCCCCACACTTCACCCGTATAATCCCCACTCACATCGTAGCGGTTATCGGTTTGTACTTTGGTGCGCACCGAGCCACGCCAGCTATCGGCTTGCGCCGACACCCATGCGTTGCTCAGCAGCCAGCACAGCAATGTCATCGCGTTTGCTGACGAGCAAAAACGCTTATTTCTCATGTGTGCGCGTATCCCTTTCAAAAGGCTCTCGCTCTTGCGTTTTTTGAGCGTGACGGTTTTTGAGTGCCAGCCCCGTCAACGTGGCGACCGCAATCACGCAACTGCCACACCCCACGCACTGCCCCACTTTGGGAATGCTACATCCCGTGGCTAAAAGCCCTTGTCCCAGTGCCACACTTGACCCCGTCAACCACGGGAGCGATTGCGTCAGTAAATGGGCGGCTTTTATGGTCATTGGCTTATTTTTTTGCATTTTTCAAATCAACCAGTACGGCATACTCAGGCAGTGTATTCACCGCTAAAATCACCTCATTACGCGCCGTCACGGCGATAATGTCAGCGGGAATGCGCGTTTTAGGCGCGTTAAATTCGCCTTCTTTTGCCGCTGTGACCGCATACAAGCCCACGCCAGTGACATTATTGACATTGCCTGTGTAGGGTAGTTTCAACATCAATTTGTCTTTCATCAAAAAGACATCCAATAAACAATCCACCTCTGGCTGTAAACAACGTGATTGAAACGCAAACACCTCACTGCCCAGCGTGCCCATTGAAAAACTGGGCGTTTTTTTACTTGGTGTTTTACTCCACGCCATCGCCGACAACGCAAAACGGTAATTTGACAAAACGCGTTGATTAAAAGTGGAATCATTGGCCAGTAACCACCCATTTTTCATTTTGTCGCCAATGAGTGGATTTCTCAGCCATAGCACTTGCTTTGCTAATCGGGTAGAGAGCGCGGCGCTTTGCGTGCTAGAGAGTGCATTGAGCACATCACCGCGCGGTGCCACTTGCATCGCACCACTTAATGTATTGACTTGATTGCTCTGGAGCATTGACGTAAAGGGATTGAGCTTGGTGTCGTAGAGCACGTCGTTGACATTTTCAACCAATTTACCCTGTGCAGAAACGCTCAAATAGGGCAAGCCGAGTTTGACAATTCCCTCTTTAATGAGCTGAGGATACGCATTTGCGTCGCTAAGTTCACTCACGACGCGCTCATTGCTTGCGCCTAAAATTTTTGTTTCAGACACGAGCGGGTTAATTGCGCCATTGCTTTTTCTATCGTGGCAATCCACGCATGGCATGGTCTGCGCAACGGGGCGCGTGTTGTGGCTGATTAAATAATCGTTGGACTCTGTCCACACCATTTGTGTATTGGCATTGGCGTAACCTTTTGCTTTGAGCAATTCATCAAAACGGGTTTTGAGTGTTTTAATCTCTTGGTAGGTTTTGGGCTCGCTCTCTACGCCATTGGTTGCCGCTAAACGCTCCGCGCGACTTAACACACGCTGATTAGTGCTGTCTATCCAGTAATAACGTGAAGCGGGAAGATACGGCATGATGCGCGGTTTACCGTCTTCACTGAGGCGATAGCGATAACGCAAACGCAGTGGCTGATTTTTTTCATCAACAAGACCGGTAATATGGCACGTTTGGCAGGCCACAACGTTAAAATGCGTCTGCACCGTTTTGTTGTACGTTGACGTCGCGTAGCCTTCCATATCACCTCGACTCAGCCACCGCTCACGGTGCGCGGCCAGCAAGGTGCTTTGCCCAGAATAGGGTAACGCGGGTTTTTCTGCGCTCCCCCACTCCTTACCGCCGTGACAATGCTCACACGACAGCGGCTTAGGTTGATAATTCAAATCACGCCGCACATCTTGGTCAGAAAATCCCGTTAAAAATTGATGATCCACGCTTAAGTCAATGCCCGATTTATAGTAATTTTTACTGTGACACGCATTGCAATTTTCAATCGTGCGCACTTTGCCTTTTTCTGTCCAACTTTTCCCTTTATGCACGTCGCTTTTTGGATTCACTGGCGCTAACTTATCGGGATTGCTGTCTACTTTCACGTCATCGCCAAAGCCATAAAATCCGCGCCGCTCATGACTTGTTATATGACATTGCATACAATTTTCACTGGCGGGAAAACGCCGTAGCGGCAGCGCAATTTCACCGTTTTCATCAAATGCGCTCGCGTGCCACTGGAGTGTGGGCGGCGTTGCTTGCGTGCCTGCATTTTCAACAGAAAGCAAAAATTTTCCTGCTCCCTCTGCCTGGCGAGTATTCACATTCAAAAAGGCAAAAATGGCGGAATTAGCGTATTCAAACCAACCGTTTGCAATAAATTGGTCATTGCGCAAGTCACTCCACTGGCTCGCAGTGGTGGTAAAGCCTGAAAAATCCACATGGCACGCAAGACAATCGGGTTCAATCACGCCGCTACGCTTCCAATTCCACGGTTGCAACGTATTTTGGGTATCCCACTCGTAATAATCACCGTCAAATAACGCTATTTCCGCCGTATCAACGCTATCATAGCGTCGCCCAGTTCGGTCTTTTTCTGCAAAACCGCCTCCCGTATGGCACCGCTCACAAGCTTTAATAAACCCCGCCGCACCGTAATCTAAAAAATTTTGTTGCGAAGTATTGCTTTTTTTACTGAGCCACTGCGGGTTATTGCCTTGCATACAGTTATAACCTCCAAAATACCCCGGAGACACGAGCGCTCCCATACCCCGCGCCCGTCCAAATTGTTCATCATTTTCATCTCGCCCCATTTCGTAATGGTAAGCATGGCCGATTTTTTCCATGTCATGACACCCACCACAACTCAAGCGTGAACTGTAGGGAAGCTGCGTATCGAGCACGTTTTCTGCATTTTTATCCAGCAAGGGAATGCTTGGATGAATGGATGGCAAATCCACAGCATTCGTTGCCCAGACGCTTGTTGTGCAGCAACACAGCAATAACAAACGGGCAAAACACAGCAAAAAAAAGCGACAAGTCAACGACATCTTCCTGATTTATAAAACAATTTTTAAAATAAAAAGTAAACGTACGCGTAAAAATGCAGAATAAATGCCAAAAATAAAAATTGCTTATAAATCAATAAGAAACCACTTATTTCAAGGCAAGTTTGATGTGATAAAAAACGAACAATGCGGCATATCCCTCATTTGAGTGAAAGCAATAGGTGATATGCAACACTTTTTCGATAAAAACAATAGAAAATACACATAACTGATTGAATTTAAAATGGAATTTTTTTGGGACTATTTTTTGCTTAGGCTATGCTTGGCTATCGCTGTTTTTTGCGTTAGCAAACAAAAATTCACTAGAAAAATAGGACTATTGAGGTTTTATGAAAAATACCAACATACCGCCGCATCGGCGCAAAAGTGGGCCAGCTTGGCTTGCCCTTGCGCCGATGCTGTCTGTTATGACACTCCATTCGCCCTTTGCGAATGCGGCCGCCGCGCTAAGTGCATCAGCCAAACTAAATAATAAAACGGGTCAAGTGATCGTATCGGGAAAAACAGCCGCCACAATTGATGCCGGTGCACGCATTTCTGTTTACGATGCCACCAATCACGTCATGCTCTACACGGTCAACAGTACCGCTAAAAAAGCCTTTACGATGAATTTGCTGGCCACCACATCAGTGCCTTGCCTCGTGCGCGTTGAGGCAACTAATCCAAAAGATAATACGCAATCAGAGATTGTCGTGCCTGTTACGGGTGCTCCTCCATCCTGTAAAACAACCGCAGCGGTGCCGGCTTGTGCGATTTTAAAACCGGCAACGGACAGTGAAATCACAGAAAATAGTACGCTGGATTTTGCCGCCACGGCCAAATTAAAAGGCGATTATGTGTGGTCTTTTAATGACGGCAGCCCTGATGATAAAAACATCAATACGAATCATTTATTTAAAGATAGCGGTAAATTCCGTGTGACCCTAAAAGTCACGAATGGTGGGAATACGTGTTTAGATGAGGTCATGGTCTCGGTTATTCCCCCTAGCGCTGCCAATACCAATGGAAAAGTGAAAGAAAGTGCAGCGCCAATGG
>DPKY01000216.1 GCA_003542275.1 Methylococcaceae bacterium
AAGAAAAAGTCGATACCTGTCTCCCCAGTTTAGTGGACAATCAAGCGCCTTATCAGCATACTAAATTGCGCATTGGCTATTTATCGTCAGATTTTCGCACCCATGCGGTGTCGCTTTTAACGGTAGAGCTATTTGAACTCCACAACCGTGATAAATTTGACATATACGGTTTTTGTTTTACGCCCCCTGATGATTCGGCTTTGCGTGAGCGCGTTGTCAATGCGATGGATCATTTTATTTCTGTCTATGACATGACCGATGAGCAAGCGGCACAGTGTATTCGCTCGCATGAAATTGATTTGTTAGTGGATTTGCAAGGCCTAACGTCTGGCGTGCGACCTAACATTTTGGCGTATCGCCCTGCGCCCGTTCAAGTGACGTATTTAGGTTTTCCTGGTACGACAGCGCTACCCAATATTGACTATGTGATTGCGGATGAATTTTTAATTCCGCCCGAATTGGTGCCGTATTTTAGTGAAACGCCGCTGTATATGCCGCACGTGTTTCAGGTATCGGATAGAAAACGCCCTGTTGGCGTCAAGCCTACGCGTGAGAGTTGCCATTTGCCCGATGATGCGTTTGTATTTTGTTCTTTTAATAATAATTACAAAATCACAGAGGAAATGTTTGCGTGTTGGATGCGTATTTTAAAACGCGTTCCCGATAGTGTTTTATGGCTACTCGCTGACAACGAATGGGCGCATGACAACATGGTGAAAGCCGCACAGGCACACGGTATTGAAAAAGAGCGGTTAATTTTTGCCTCACGCGTCACGCCAGCGGATTATTTAGCGCGTTATCAAATTGCGGATGTGTTTTTGGATTGTACGCCCTTTAACGGTGGTACCACAGCAAATGACGCGTTGTTTATGGGATTGCCCATTTTAACGTTGTCGGGAAAAACGTTTGCCTCGCGTATGGCGGGCAGTTTGCTGCATTCGCTTGGGCTTGATGAACTCATTACCTATACTTTTGAGGATTACGAAGAAAAGGCGGTTGCGCTCGCCGCTGACAGGGCGCACGTGGCAGATTTGCGTTTGAGCATTGAAGCACGTCACGCCACTTGCCATTTATTTGATATGCCAAAGCAAGTGCGTGATCTTGAGCATTTACTTGAAAAAGCCATTGTACAAGGCATTCCACGTCATGTTGCGATGCCAAGTTCGCCTGTTGAACACAGTGAATTTGCGGTGGTGAGTGTATTTCATGGAATAGTCATTCGCATGAAACGCACGCCAAAAGCAACCAGCACGCCACATATTCACGCTGATTTCCAAGGATTTTCAGCGCGTATGACGCTTGATACTTGCGAAATTACACAAAGTAACCTGCCCAGAAAACAAGAAAGATTGGCCAGTGCGTGGGTTGAAATTCATCGTGACGATTTGCTGGCAAATTGGGCCTTGGTCAATGCGGGGCAAGCGCCTGTTGCGCTTGATGGGTTGAAATAAATTATTTAATTTTTAGGAGAAGAGAAGTGAAATCATTTTTGCACGTTGGTTGTGGCCCTAAGCACAAAGACCAGACAACGATTGGTTTTAATACAGATGCGTGGCAAGAAATTCGGTTTGACATTGACGAATCGGTCAAGCCCGATTTGGTAGGCACGATGACCGATATGAGTTCGGTTGAAAGCGAATCAGTGGATGCGCTGTTTTCAAGTCATAATATTGAGCATTTATATCCACATGAAGTGCCTGTTGCATTAAAAGAATTTTTGCGTGTACTCAAACCCGATGGCTTTGTGGTGATTACTTGCCCCGATTTGCAATCAGTGTGCAAACTTGTAGCGGAGGACAAATTAACCGACGCGGCGTATGTTTCCCCAGCGGGGCCTATTACGCCACTTGATATTTTGTATGGCCATCGTCCACCTATGGCGCGTGGTAATTTGTATATGGCGCATCGCTGCGGTTTTACGAAAAAGACGCTCTCACATGATTTGCAAAGTGCGGGGTTTGCCATGGTGGGTGTAATGGATCGTCCTGAACATTTTGATTTATGGGCGGTGGCCAGTAAAAAAGCCATTTCTCAAGAAGAATTAGTGACCTTATTCAATTCACAATTAGTTGGGTAATGGTTGAAAAAAGTGTGCAGGCGAGGCGTTATTGTATTTTCTCCAAATAATGCACCATCAGCTGTAGAGAGCGGTTGCCACGAAAATAATTGATGTCAAGGCGATACGCTAAGAGAACACGGCGCATCCCTTGCCACATTTCGGGTTTATCAATATGAAAGACAATCGCTTCAAGTTCTTTGCTGGCAGAATTGAGCCGCACCAGCAGTTTTAAATGTTGGTCTTTTAAAATTCGCACCTGTACCACTTCAAAGACGCCATGAAAAACAGGCTCGGGAAAATGTTGGCCCCATGTGGCGATATGTTGGAGTAAATGCGCAAAATCAAGCGTTAATTCAGTGGCGCTTAGTTCACCATCAGAGAGAATTTTTTGTTGCAAATCTACATGGGCTAACCGTCGGCTGACCATTTCATCAAACGCGAGGGTAAAAGAGGGAAGGTGATGTGTATGCAGGCTCAATCCTGCCGCCATCGCGTGTCCACCAAATTGTAAAATTAACTGTGGATGTTGCGTTGCAATGTCGCTGAGGACGTCGCGCAAATGCACGCCTTCAATGGAACGCCCAGAGCCCTTGAGGAGATGTTCACCAGCATTAGCAAACGCAATGACAGGGCGATTGAGACGCTCTTTAATTCGCGCGGCTAAAATGCCAATAACGCCTTGATGCCAATTCTCATCATAAAGACATACGCCAGCATCCGCGTGTTTTTTATCAAACGCGTAGGTGTCATTGAGCAAATTCATGGCTTCTTGTTTCATTTCTCGCTCAATTTCACGCCGCTGCGTATTGAGCAAATCCAAATGCGTGGCCATTTGCTGTGCAATAGCGGGGTCATCTTCAAGTAAGCACATAATGCCCAGCGACATATCCTCAATTCGCCCTGCTGCGTTTAAACGTGGCGCCACACTAAAACCAAAATCACTGGCTTGCAAGGTAGCGGGGTTTTTTCCTGCCGCTTCAATCAGCGCTAACACGCCCGCGTGTACGTTGCCGCTACGAATGCGCAACAACCCTTGATGAACCAATGTACGATTCACCTCGTCAAGTGAGACGACATCCGCCACCGTGCCCAGCGCAACGTAGTCGAGCAGTTGCGCTAAATTAGGTTCTGGAATGTGTTTGTTTGAAAACCAATTTTGCTCACGCAAACGACTGCGCAGTGCAAGCAGCACATAGAAAATAACGCCCACACCAGCAATAGATTTGCTAGGAAAGGTATCACCTATCAGATTGGGATTGACGATAGCATCGGCTTGAGGCAGCGTTTTACCTGGAAGATGATGGTCGGTAATGAGGACGGTGAGGCCGTGTTCTTTAGCGCACATGACGCCGTCGTGGCTGCTGATACCGTTATCAACCGTGATTAACACTTGCGCATTTTTTTGCATGGCAATCGCCACAATTTCAGGCGTTAAGCCATAAGCGTGCTCAAAGCGATTAGGCACGATAAAATCTACCTGTGTCGCGCCAAGCAAACGCAGTCCCCTGAGCGCGACGGCGCAACTCGTTGCCCCATCGGCATCAATGTCCGCTACGACGCAAATGCGCTGTTGATGCTCAAGAGCGCAGACCAACTGAGATACCATCGCTTCCATGTTGGATAATAACCAAGGTGAGGGCAGCGTGGCTAAATTTCTGTCGAGTTGCGCCGTGGAGACTACACCCCGCGCGAGAAAAATGCGTTGTAAAATCAGCGGCATATCGCCAAAATCGCCCGTTTTTTGTGCGAGAGGGCGCAGTGTAATGGCTTTTTTTTGACCTTGGTAGTAAAGAGGCGTCATAGTCGTATTTTTTTGTTGACAAAAATTCAAGGTAACACGCATTGTGGCTATATTGTAGAATGTGTCAAACTTTTCGCAACTTTCAACTAACGGCTTTTTGCATTCATGATAACCAATACTGTATATGACCTCGCTGTGGCCGGGGTACAAAAATTAGTGCCTTACAAAGCGGGCAAGCCCATTGAAGAATTAGAGCGTGAGCTGGGTTTGCGCCAGATTATCAAGCTCGCGTCCAATGAAAATCCACTGGGCATGGGGCAAAAAGCCCGCGCAGCCATTGAGGCTGCTATTTCAGATTTAACCTTGTATCCCGATGGTAGTGGCTTTCATCTAAAACGCGCGTTAGCGGATAAGTTTTCGGTGCAAGCCGCGCAAATCACGCTAGGAAATGGCTCGAATGAACTTTTAGAAATCATCGCGCGGACATTTCTAACCCCCGACTGTGAAGTGATTTTTTCCCAGCACGCTTTTGCGGTGTACCCGATTGTCACGCAGGCGGTGGGGGCTCAAGCGGTTGTGGTGCCTGCTGTGAATTACGGACATGATTTAGCGGCAATGCGAGCGAAAGTGAGCGAAAAAACACGCGTGATTTTCATTGCCAATCCCAATAACCCTACCGGAACGCTCCTCGCGCAAGCGGCATTGCAAGCGTTTATTGCTTCGCTACCCAGTCATGTCATTTGCGTGTTAGATGAAGCGTATTTTGAATTTGTGAGTCAGCGTGAACCTATCGATTCTGTGTCGTGGCTCACGCAATACCCCAATTTAATTGTTACGCGCACGTTTTCAAAAGCGTATGGTCTTGCGGGTTTACGAGTTGGCTATAGTTTATCGAGTGTGGCCATAGCAGATTTGCTCAACCGTGTCCGCCAACCCTTCAACAACAACTCGCTTGCCCTCGCTGCCGCACTTGCCGCTTTAGATGACGAGGTGTATTTGCAAAAAACCATTGAAAACAACACGGCTGGCATGGCGCAATTAACAGCGGGGTTTGCGGCGTTGAATTTGACGTGGATTCCTTCTGCGGGCAATTTTGTGTCAGTGGATTTGCAGCAAAATGGCCTTAACATTTATGAAAAATTATTGCGTAAAGGGGTGATTGTGCGACCAGTTGATGTGTATGAAATGCCTACTTTTTTGCGTATTAGCATTGGCACGCAAGCAGAAAATCATCTTTTCCTCACAGCGCTCAAGGACGTATTGGCCGATGTTTAAGCGAATATGCGTCATTGGCGTGGGATTGATTGGCGGCTCGTTTGCGAAAGCGGTGCGAGCACACAATCTTGCCGCGCAGATTGTGGGATTTGGCCGTACTGATGATGTGGATAATCTGCGTTTAGCGCAGACACTGGGCGTAATTGATGAATTTTATACGGATATTGCGTTAGCCGTTGATGGCGCGGATTGCGTGGTGCTTGCAACACCTGTGGCCAGTACACAGTCTATTTTAGCGTTGCTCAAACCCATTTGGTCAACTGAATGCGTGTATTTTGACGTGGGAAGTACAAAAGGCAATGTCATGGCGGCGGCGACGTGCGTCTTTGGCGAGGTGCCTGAGAATTTTATTTTAGCGCATCCTATCGCTGGCGCCGAACAAAGCGGTGTGAGCGCGGCGCTCAATGATTTATTTGTCGACAAACGTCTAATTATCACGCCACTGCCAAGCACGTCACCGACGCATTTGCAACGCGTCGCGCAGTGCTGGAGGGAAATAGGCGCGATTGTTGCCTTGATGGACGTGAAACAACACGACAGCGTACTGGCGGCCACCAGCCATTTGCCGCATCTGCTCGCCTTTGCGCTCGTGGAGATGCTTGGCCATCGTGATGAAAAAGAGGATATTTTTCATTATGCAGCGGGCGGGTTTCGGGATTTTACGCGCATTGCTTCCAGTGACCCGCTAAANNTTGTCGCGTAAACTTTTTATGTCTAGCGTATTATTTTTAAATAAAACCGTGATAGCGCCATTATTTGCGCTGGTTAAATAGGGAATATGCAAATCCTGATAGCGCGTAATGACTTCTTTGCTTGGGTGTTTGAATTGATTACGGTAGCCGTTTGGAATCAGAATGATTTGTGGCGCAATAGCCTCTAAAAATGCCTGAGTAGAAGACGTTTTACTGCCATGATGGGGCGCGATTAGCACGGTTGAGGGAAGTTGTGCGATCGCGTTATTTGCCAGCCACTGCTCGGCTTTTGCTTCAATATCGCCGGTGAGTAATACGGAGCCCGCTGAGGTCTGCATTTTTAGCACACAGGAATTGTTATTTTCGTCATCAAATTTGACGGCGGGTGAGAGCAAGCTAAAGCTAACCTCGTCCCATGTCCAACTTTGGGGTGCAGTGCAGTCAATGGCGCGACCTTGTTCAAATTTTTCGGGTACACTGGTCATAATTTGCTCGACGGGTAGGGTGTTTAAAATGCTTTCTGCACCGCCAATATGGTCATTATCGCCATGACTAATCATGAGCATATCGAGTTTTTTAATGTGTTGGTGATTGAGAAAAGGCAAAATGACACTTTTCCCCATATCACCCCCGCCTAAAAATTTTGCCCCCGTGTCATAGAGCAGGGTGTGATGCTGGGTTTGTACGCTAACAGACAGGCCCTGCCCAACATCCAGTAACGTCATTTGCGCCTCGCCTGCGTTGAGGCGTGGCGCGATAGGAAAAATAAGGGGGAGATTTAAAATTAACCCCAGGGCGCGATGTGGTATACCGCGCGGGGCAAAGAGCCACAGTAGCCCTAAACAAGACAGCGCAAAAGCGATAGGGCTGGGTTGTGGATGATTGAGGGTAGCAAAGGACAGGCTTGATGAGAGTGTGAGGCCTTGCATAAAATAGTGCAAAAGACAATCGAGCGCTGAAAACAGTGTATCTGCCAGAAAAGGGGTAATAAAAATCAACGGAATTAAAATGAGTGCAAAAGGCACGAGGAACAATTCCACAATCGGCACCGCAACAAAATTCACCAAAGGTGAAATCAGCGACACTTGTTGAAAAAAGAGGACGATCAACGGAGACAAGCCTAGTGAAACACTAAGTTGGATATCCACGCCCGCTTGCCAAGTGGGTTTAGGTTTTAAGCGGCCATCTACGCGGTACATAATTAACACAACGGCAAGAAAAGACAGCCAAAAGCCAATGGATAACAAGGCCAGCGGATTGAGTAAAAGAATGCCCATAATGGCTAGCGCTAAACTGTGTAGATGGCTGATTTGGCGTTGATAAAAACTGGCTATCATGACAATGCCAAGCATAATCACCGCACGTTTGGTGGGCACAACAAAGCCCGCTAAACTCGCATATACCATCGCCGTGAGCAAACTGGCGAGGGCAGCCATTTGTGGTGGCGAATAGCGGAAAATGGGCAAGCGGGTAACCAATTTGAGGGTGAGCCAATACATCAATCCCGCCACCAGTGCAATGTGTGAGCCTGAGATGACAATTAAATGCGTCGTGCCTGTTATCCGAAAAATATCCCATTGAGCAGGCGAGAGACCGTTGTCGTCGCCAATGGTGAGCGCTTTGAGTAAGGCCACACTGGGCGTGTTGCCATAGCGCGTAGAGAGGGCATTGCCAATGGTTTCACGCCATCGATTAACATGAAAGAGCGCCGCCGCTTCATGAAAAACAGGCGCGGGATGCTCTGCTACTGTGCCACTTGCGCCAATCCCTTGCGCAAATTGCCAGCGTTCAAAGTCTTGCCCACCTAAATTAAAATTGCTGTGTGGTCGCTTGAGCTTGGCATGAAATGTCCAAGTGTCACCGGCGTGCAAAATAGCGGTGGGGTTGTACCAGACGAGTTGAATTTTATGGGGCAGGGCGTTTTCGTTTTTTGTTAAGGTGAACTCAAAATTGGCGCGTTGCGTGTTTTGATCTGGCAAACTGGTAATGTTACCGGTGAGGGCCAGTAACTCGCCTTCAAGGCTTGATGGGAGTTGCTCACTTAATTGATAATGTGCAAAACCACTTGACCACAAAAAGCCAAGCAGAAAAAATACCCCATAAAAATAGCGCAGTCGTGCCATAATGCCAGCTAGTGCGCTAAGAATAAGTAGCCAAGTAAAACTAGGCAGTTGCGTGAATTGCTGCAGAGCAAAATCACCACATAAAAAAGCAAGAGCGTGACCAATCATGCGATAAAACGATAAAAATAATAATGAATGAGGAGAGAGGACGATGGCAAAAGAATTGGTTGAAAAAATGATGCACAAGTTTATCCCCGATCCGGAGGTAATTAAATGTCATAAAAGTTTACAGTTTTTGGGGCAAAAATTACATGACCCCAATTTATGGCACATCAATCGTCGCTCTATTTGCATGGCGTTTGCCGTGGGGTTGTTTGGTGCGTGGATTCCAACACCAGGACAGATGGCCATTGCAGCGGCAATGGCGATTTATTTTAGAGCCAATTTACCTATTTCCGTCGCGCTAGTTTGGCTTACTAATCCCATTACGATGCCTCCGCTGTTTTATTTTGCCTACCAAGTCGGGTTGTGGTCGATGAATTTGCCTGCGTCGGACAATTTTGATTTTTCGTTAACGGGGATGTTATCGGGTCTAGGTGATGTTTGGCAGCCGTTTTTGATGGGCTGTTTTATTCTCGGCGTCGTATCCGCCGCAGCCGGTTATTTTGTCATAAAACAATTCTGGGCATACCATGTCAAGCAAAAATGGCAAAATCGCCACTATCTCGGGCAAAAATTCGCCCGTTATCGTGTGTTTCATTCAACTGAGTGGCGCCAGCAGTAAAACGTAAACGTGAGCGTGTCCGATCACGCAGTAAAAAACAAAAATGCGTCTTTTCATTCCATACTTTGATTAGGAAAACCGTGGATAATAAGCAACGAAAACCTCTCGCACAGCGCGATAAAAAAAATCCCTTCTCTGCTAAATCGCCAAAAAAACCAGCCGAAAAGCTGCGTGCTTATCGAAAAAACACGGCAGGCAAAACCAAAACCCATGCCGAGCAGGTGTCAAGTGCGGGCGAGCGTGTGCAAAAAGTATTGTCACGCGGTGGTCTTGGCTCACGGCGAGAAATTGAGCGTTGGATTGATGAAGGGCGCCTAAAAATTAACCGCGTATTGGTGGTGCATGGTGCGCATCTTAAGGCTGGCGATTATCTGCAACTCAACGAACGTGTGGTGCATTGGGAAAAATTTACTCGACAGCCAACGCGTGTGCTTATTTATCACAAGCCAACAGGGGAAATCGTCACGCGCCATGACCCGCAAGGTCGTCCGACCGTTTTTTCTCAAATGCCAAAATTAGAGGCGGCACGGTGGATTTCTGTGGGGCGACTGGATGTCAATACGTCAGGCTTACTGCTACTCACCAATAATGGTGAACTGGCCAATAAACTTATGCACCCCTCAACACAAGTCGAGCGTGAATATGCGGTGCGTATTTTAGGCGATGTGTCAGAGGAGAAACTTGAGTTGCTAAAACAAGGCGTGTTGCTTGAAGATGGTCAGGCAAAGTTTGACCAAATTTATTTTATGGGCGGTGAAGGTGTGAACAAATGGTATCACGTTGTGGTCAGTGAAGGGCGAAATCGTCTTGTACGCCGCCTTTGGGAAGCACAGAATGTCGTGGTCAGTCGTCTTATTCGTGTGCGCTATGGGCCCATTGTTCTGCCTGAAAAATTGCGCACGCAAAAGTATTATGAATTAACAGAAAAAGAACTCGAGCTTTTATTTGAATTTGCAGAATTGCCTGCAGAGAAGATCAGCTAAACTACGTTTATTATTAACATAATTATTTTTAAGAGGCGGCATATATGTCAAAACCTACCGTTATCGATGTCGCAAAAAGCATTTTCGCTGCGGCAATTGGTGTGCAAAGCAATAAAAATCGTGAGCGTGATTTTCAGCACGGCTCGTTTTCGTCTTATGTGATTGGCGGCGTCATTTTTACAATCGCTTTCATTTTTGTGATTGTCTTGATTGTCTCGCTTGTTTTATAAAACGCTTTTTCCCCAAAAGAATCTCACAGTGCTAGCGTTGAGTTTGATAGAATAGCTAGACAAACCCAAGTATGGATAAGCAAAAGCCTTTGCGTTTGCTTATCCGATTTTTTGACTGCCAAATTTAGAAAAAACCTCGTGGATTTAAAACATATTAGAAACTTCTCCATTATCGCGCACATTGATCACGGTAAATCAACGCTCGCTGACCGTTTTATTCAGCTTTGTGGAGGGCTCTCTGACCGTGAAATGTCAGCGCAAGTGCTTGATTCCATGGATATTGAAAGAGAGCGGGGCATTACCATCAAAGCACAGAGCGTCACACTCGATTTTAAAGCCGAAGATGGCGAAATGTACCAATTAAATTTTATTGATACACCAGGGCACGTGGATTTTTCCTATGAAGTGTCACGCTCACTTGCCGCTTGTGAAGGGGCACTGCTGGTCGTTGACGCAGCGCAGGGCGTAGAGGCACAGAGTGTGGCGAATTGTTACACCGCCATTGAGCAAGGCCTTGAAGTGGTCCCCGTGCTCAATAAAATCGATTTGCCTTCGGCAGAGCCTGAGCGCGTCATGACCGAAATTGAAGAAGTCATTGGTATTCCTGCTGACGATGCACTGAAAATTAGTGCAAAAACGGGGCTAGGCGTCAAAGATGTACTCGAACAATTAGTCCTAAAAGTGCCACCACCCACCGGCGAGGCGAATGCGCCGCTACAAGCGCTGATTATTGATTCATGGTTTGATAGCTATTTGGGCGTGGTGTCGCTTGTGCGCATTATGAATGGCAGCATTCGACGCAAACAAAAAATTACCATTATGTCGACGGGTAAAACGTTTTTAGCAGAGAAAGTGGGCGTGTTTACCCCCAAACGTGTTGAGAAAGACGTTTTAAATACAGGCGAGGTCGGCTTTCTCGTGGCGGGCATTAAAGATATTTTCGGTGCACCCGTGGGCGATACCGTCACGTCACCAGAGAATCCCGCTGCAGCGCAGTTAAACGGTTTTCAGCGTGTACAACCGCGCGTTTTCGCGGGACTTTATCCGGTGAGCTCAGATAACTATGAAGAGCTACGCGAAGCGTTAAATAAATTAAATCTCAATGACGCTGCCTTGCAATTTGAGCCAGAAACCTCGCAAGCATAAGGCTTTGGGTTCCGCTGTGGCTTTTTGGGGATGTTGCACATGGAAATTGTGCAAGAACGTCTAGAGCGCGAATATGACATGGATTTGATTACTACCGCGCCAACGGTGGTTTATGAGTTACTACTCAAATCCGGCGAGGTTGTGCAGATTGAAAATCCATCACGCTTGCCAGAACCATCGCGTATTGAAGAAATTCGTGAGCCNNACATGGAAATTGTGCAAGAACGCCTTGAGCGTGAATACGATGTGGATTTAATCACCACTGCGCCAACAGTTATTTATGAAGTTATTACGCAAACAGGTGAAACGCTGATGGTGGATAATCCCGCTAAATTGCCTGAAAACGGGACAATGCGTGAAATCCGAGAACCCATTATCCGTGCCAACATTTTGGTGCCTGAAACCTACGTTGGTGCGGTTATTACGCTTTGCATTGAAAAACGCGGGGTGCAAAAAGATATGCAGTATGTTGGCCGGCAAGTGTCTTTGCATTATGAAATGCCACTCAATGAAGTCGTATTGGATTTCTTTGACCGTTTAAAATCGGTCAGTCGTGGTTTTGCATCGTTTGATTATGAGTTTTTGCGTTTTCAAACTGCCTCGCTGGTGAAACTTGATGTGTTAATCAATGGCGAAAAAGTCGACGCCCTCTCAAGCATTGTGCATTATGATTTTAG
>DPKY01000173.1 GCA_003542275.1 Methylococcaceae bacterium
ACACGAAGATGTGCGTGAAATTTTACGCGACATCGAATCTCTCGATGGCCACACGTCGTTTCTCTTTAATAAAATCAATTTTCAAATGGATGCCACCGTGGGTTTTATTAACGTCAATCAGAACAAAGACATTAAACGCTTGACAGTGATGAGTTTGATTTTTATGCCGCTCAATGTCCTGGCGGGCATTGGCGGTATGTCGGAATTTTCTATGATGACAGATGGCATTCCTTGGCCCATTGCTTACAGCAGTTTATGTGTGAGCTTAGCGTTTGTTGCGTGGACAACGTATCTTGGTGTGCAATTTTTTGAACGCAAAAAAACCAAACGTATCGCACTTGAAAATCAAAAACTGTTAGCGCGTTGAGTACGCTTTTAATTATTGCCAACTCAGCGCGGATGCTCGCGCAAATGGCTTGGCAGGAGGGCTATTGTGTACTCGCCATTGATTGTTATGGCGACAGTGATACGCAGCGCTACGTCCACGAGAGCCAAAAAATCGCTTCGCTTGCCCCTGAGATACTCATGCCGGCTGTTGAGTATTTTCGCACGCGTTATACCATTGACGACGCCATTTACGGCAGTGGATTTGAGCATTTTAGCAACAGTCTTGCCCTGTTAGCGGCGTGTTTGCCGCTATCGGGCAATTCACCCGCTACGTTCGCGCAACTGCAAGACAAACCCTTTTTTTTTAACACACTCAAAAAACACCGTATTCCTTTTCCTGAGACACGTTTCTCAGCGCCTAAATCAACCAAGAACTGGCTAATCAAACCCCTCAACGGCCTTGGTGGCGTGGGCATTTCACACTACGCAAAGACAACACACAATAATGGCGCCTCAACGGTGTATTTCCAACAATACCAAGCCGGTCAATCGCACTCCGTATTATTTCTTAGCGATGGGCGAGACGTTGATGTGATTGGCTTTAATACGCAGTATTGTCGACCTGATTTCTTATTTTCGAGTGTGATAAATTGCGCTAATCTCCTCCCTAGTCAACGCGCGTTGCTCACGCACTGGCTGGTGCAATTAAGCCGTTTTTTTTCTCTGCAAGGTCTGCATTCACTGGATTTTATTGCAACGACAACGCAATTATTTGTCTTAGAAATCAATGCGCGTCCGCCCGCGAGTGCGCAACTTTATAACGCAGCGTTAATTACGCGCCACCTCAAACCCGATTGCACCACGCGCCATCGCATTCATTTACATGATGTGTGTGGTTATCACCTCGTTTACGCCAAAACGCAGACGCGCATTCCAGCACGCTATTTATGGCCAAACGCGTGCGCAGACGTGCCACCTAACAACGCAATAATTCGCCAAAATTTGCCTATTTGCAGTATCATTGCACACAAAAAATCGCTGTGCGCCGTGCAGCACACATTTACTCTTCTCCAACAACAGATAGAAAGGTCTTTACTTATGACACAAAAAGCAAGCGTTAACCAACTCGCCCGCCCTCTCGTTGAACAACTCATTGAGCAAGCCGATAAATTGCGCGTGGGCGTTGACGTGCTCGAGAACGGTTGCACCATTATTGATGCGGGCATTCACCACGTTGGTGGTCTTGAAGCGGGTCGTATTATTGCCGAAATTTGTTTAGGTGGCATGGGCACTGTCACCATTACCCATAGCCCTTATACGGCAAATTGGCCCTTGTCGGTGAATGTTCATACGGGCAATCCTGTATTAGCGTGCCTTGGGAGTCAATATGCGGGATGGAGTTTGTCGCATGAAAAATACTATGCGCTAGGCTCAGGCCCCGCGCGGGCGATGGCAACCAAACAAAAAGAAGGACAAACGCTACCTGTTGAAGAATTGTATCAAGAATTAGCGTATCACGATGACGGCGATTACCCTGTTTTGGTCATTGAAAACGATGCCATTCCACCGTTAGCAATCGTTGAAAAAGTCGCGGCGGCGTGCGGCGTTGCGCCTTCAAAACTGACTATTATTGTGACACCAACAAGCAGTTTAGCCGGTGGCGTTCAAGTGGTCGCACGCGTATTAGAAGTTGCCATGCACAAAGCCCACGCACTGCATTTTCCTTTAGAAAACATTGTTGACGGTAGTGGCTTTGCGCCAATTTGCCCTCCTCACCCCAATTTTGTCAAAGCCATGGGGCGCACCAACGATGCCATTTTATTTGCCGGTCAAGTACATATTTTTGTCAAAGGCAGCGATGAAGACGCGCAAAAATTAGCACAAGCGCTTCCCAGTTCAACCTCTAAAGATTACGGCAAACCATTTGCCGATATTTTCAAAGCGTATGAATACGATTTTTTCAAAATCGATGCGATGTTATTTAGTCCTGCTAGCGTTATCGTGACAGCGGTAGAATCAGGTAAAACTTTCCGCGCAGGCGCTATTGATAATGCGCTACTTGACCAATCATTTGGCTTGTAATTACCACGATAGGAAGTAGACAGGGGCTGTTATTGCATGAAAATTCTCATCGTTGCGCCTGCGTGGGTGGGGGATATGGTCATGGCGCAGAGTTTGTTGATAGCGCTAAAAAATACCCACCCTCATTGTCAAATTGATGTCCTTGCACCAGCTTGGTCGCAAGGATTGCTTGCCCGTATGCCGGAGGTGAGGCAAACCTTTATCATGCCGCTTTCACATGGTCAATTTGGTATAAAGGCCCGCTTTGCGCTAGGGAAAACGCTACGCAATGAAAAATACGACCAAAGCATTGTGCTGCCTAATTCATGGAAATCAGCACTCATTCCCTTTTTTGCAAAAATTCCAAAACGTACAGGCTTTCTGGGAGAATGTCGATTTGGGCTTTTAAATGATATTCGACCGCTAGATAAAACGCAGCTCACTATGACCGTTCAACGCTTTGTTGCGTTAGGCTATAAAAGTGACACGCCCCTTTCGATTGCTTATGATTTTCCTGCGCTGTCCGTGAGTGCGCAACAGCAAGCCGCTGTCATTAAAAAGTTTACGTTAGATTTAGACAAACCCGTTTTGGTACTGTGTGCGGGCGCGGAATATGGCAGCGCAAAGCGCTGGCCAGAAACGCATTTTGCGCAACTTGCACAACAAAAACTCGAAAAAGGCTGGCAAGTGTGGCTAATTGGTTCAGAAAAAGACCAAAAAATAACGCAAGCCATCAACGAACGCTGCCATCACGCTTGCCACGATTTTGCAGGTAAGACCAATCTTACGCAAGCGGTGGATTTATTGTCGCTTGCGCATACGGTGGTGACCAATGATTCGGGCTTGATGCACATTGCCGCCGCATTAGATAAAAAAGTGATTGCGCTCTACGGCTCCTCTGATCCCCATTTCACACCACCCCTGCACGTCAAAGCGCAAATCGTGTCGTTGAATTTGGCGTGTTCACCCTGTTTTAAACGTGAATGCCCACTTGGGCATCGTCAATGTTTGACGGATATTTTGCCACATCAAGTTATTGCGTTAATTGAGAGATGAAAAAAATTGCTATCGTTAAGCTGTCAGCGTTGGGCGATATTGTCCATGCGATGGTAGCGCTACAATTTATCAAAGCGCACTATCCTAACAGTCAAATTGACTGGCTTGTGGAAGCGCGTTTTGCGCAAGTGCTCGCACACAACCCGCATCTTGATCATATCCTGAGCGTAAATCTCAAAGAAGTGAAACAAAATAAATTCGCACTCTTGGCTGAAATGAGCAAAGTGAGGCAGTATGCAAACGCACATTACGATATCATTATTGATGCGCAAGGTTTGCTCAAATCAGCGCTCACCGCCCGCATTTTAGGCAAAAATATTGCTGGGTTTGATGCGCAGTCTATTCGTGAACCTTTGGCGAGTCTTTTTTATACGCACAAAATCGCTTGCCCTTATGACACCAATACCATTGACCGCAACACCACAGTATTGTCTCAACCGTTGGGCTTCACCATTTCACGCGAGGCCATTTTAAACAAACAACCGTTTTTATTTTTTGCACCGCCGCAAACGGAGGTTCAGTACTTTCTGCACCCTACACGCAAAAACATCGTGTTTGTCATTGGTTCAACGTGGCCTAGCCGAAATTACCCCATAGAAAAATTTGTCGACGTGGCGAACGGTCTAGCACAGCATTGCCTTGTCATTTGGGGAAATGAAGAAGAACACCGCGCTGCACAAACGATGGCGCAGCAAAGTGATTTTATTGATGTTTTACCTGCGCTGAGCCTCAACGACCTCAAAGCGCTCATGGCCAGAGTGGATTTAGTCATTGGCAATGACACGGGGCCAACGCATTTTGCTTGGGGACTCAATATTCCCTCAATTACGTTATTTGGCTGTACACCAGAGAGTCGTGTGTATCAAACTGATATCAACAAAACACTCAAATCCGCCTCGGTGGTCAACCCCAAAAAACTCAATAAACACGATTATTCCATCCGTGAAATTTTACCAAATGATATTATCGACCTAGCAAACACATTATTACACTTGAGAGGCGCCTAATTTGTGGTAACCTCACCAAGATAATGACACTTATTTTTTACTTTTTTGGCGATATTTTTATGCGTTTACTTCACTTTTTACAACCTAAAAAAGCAATGACTTTCATTGCGGTGATGGTGCTAAGTCAACAAACATGGGCGGCAGCAACCATTGAACATTGGCAAACCACAAAAGGGAGTCGTGTGTATTTTGTGCAAAGCTCTGGCCTACCTATGGCCGACATTCAAGTTGTCTTTGATGCGGGCAGTGCGCGTGATGGCTCACAATTTGGTTTATCGGCACTCACTGCGGCATTGCTTGACACGGGCGCGGGCAAATGGAATGCAGAAGACATCGCACAACGTTTTGAAAGTGTAGGGGCTAATTTTAGTGCGGGCAGTAGCGTGGACAACGCGAGTGTTTCACTGCGAACGCTCACCGAAAAACCCTTATTGGATAACGCCATTGAAACGATGCGCGTGATGTTAAGTGCGCCGCGTTTTGCCAAAGCCGATTTTCAACGTGAAAAAAATCGTACGCTCGCTGGCCTAAAACAACGCGAAGAATCCCCTGGAGAGCAAGCGAATTTACTTTTTTATCAAACAATTTATGGTAGCCATCCATACGCACATCCCACTTCAGGCAATGTCGACACGGTAGAAAAATTAACCGTTAAAGACATTGAAAAATTTTATAAAACCTATTACACGGCAAGTAATGCGATAGTGGTCATTGTGGGGGATTTGTCAAAAGCACAAGCTGAGCAAACGGCGGAAAATTTAGTGTCTGCCCTGCCGCAAGGCCAAAAACCCGCGCCACTGCCTAATGTGCCTGCGCTCACGCACACGTCAACACAGCACATTGAATTCCCTTCAACACAAACTCACGTTTTAGTGGGTTTACAAGGCAGTTATCGAAAAGACCCTGATTATTTTTCACTGTATGTGGGCAATCATATTTTAGGCGGCGGTAGCTTAGTGTCTAAACTCTTTGATGAAGTGCGTGAAAAACGTGGCCTTGCCTATAGCGCATCGAGCGCTTTTGTACCTTTTTTGAAAGAAGGGGTATTTGTAGCCAGTTTACAAACACGCAATGATCAAACCCAACAAGCCCTTTCCGTACTCAATCAAACACTTGCTGACTTTATTGAAAAAGGCGTAAGTGAAACAGAATTGACGGCTGCAAAAGATAATATTATTGGTGGATTTCCTATGCGCTTTGACACCAATAAAGAATTAGCCAATTATGTCACCATGATTGGTTTTTATGAAATGCCTCTCGATTATTTAGACACATTCCAAGACAATATCCAAAAAGTGACCGCAACCGATATTGCCGATGCGTTTAAACGTCGCGTGAATTTAGCGTTGCTACAAACGNNTCACGGTAGGAAAAACAAAATAACTATGGCAGATAAATCGAAAAAAAAACAAGCGTCCCAAAACGCCACGATAACCAAAAATCGCCAAGCAACTTTTGAATATTCTATTGAAGAGCGTTTTGAGGCGGGCCTCGTGCTAGAGGGATGGGAAGTGAAAAGCTTGCGTGAAGGGCGTGTTCAGCTCAAAGAAAGTTACGTTGACATCAAAAATGGTGAAGCGTGGCTGCTAGGCGCACATATTTCCGCTTTGCTTTCGGCTTCTACGCATATTAAACCTGAAGCGGTGCGCCGAAAAAAACTGTTACTCCATCGCCATGAATTAAACAAACTCATCGGCAGCGTTGAGCGTAAAGGCTACACGCTTATCCCGCTGTCTATGTATTGGAAAACGGGTCGAGCGAAACTGGAAATCGGTCTTGCAAAAGGTAAGCAACTCCATGACAAACGCGCCGCATCAAAAGAGCAAGATTGGAAGCGAGAGCAAGCACGCATTATGAAAAAAGGGTAATTGACTACATCCGTTCACGTTTTTAAAAAATTGAAAAAAAGAGGATAACTCCCCCATGATAATTAACGGTGTCACCATAGACGCGACTTTTGCAGAAGCGTTTCCAATGAAAGGAACGCGGGCAATTATTACCGCGCAAAACGAAAAATGGGCAATGATTGCTGCGCAAGCCATGACAGGCTTTGCGACATCGGTTATTGCGTGTGGTTGTGAAGCGGGCATTGAACGCGTCTTATTACCAGAAGAAACGCCCGATGGTCGCCCTGGCGTGGCTATCATGATTTTTGCCATGGGCGGCAAGGGGCTTGCAAAGCAACTTGAAACACGCGCGGGGCAATGTGTGCTCACCTCGCCCACGTCAGCATTATTTGCAGGCATTGAGGGCGGCGTTCGCATTCCACTCGGTAAAAATTTGCGTTATTTTGGTGATGGTTTTCAAACCTCCAAAGTCATTTCAGGTAAACGCTACTGGCGCATTCCCGTGATGGACGGGAAAT
>DPKY01000256.1 GCA_003542275.1 Methylococcaceae bacterium
TCTCAAGTGGGCGATTCGCTCTCCTATAAGCTACAAATAAACGGTTCGGGCAACAGCGTTTCCGTTTCGCAAACAAAATAATTTTTCACGGCATTTTGTGCCGCTTTCGTCGTTTAAATTTCGCAAAGTGCGTTTCAAAAACAGCCTTATAATTTCTATTATTTCTATAATGTTGTTTGTATTTTTTCTTAATTTTATTTCATTTTTTATTGGTAGATAGTCATTTTTTAACTTCGCGTTTTACTGTTTGTGTAATATAACTTTTTTGTTAAAAAATTTTTTAATTTCAGGGTGATAAAAAAATAGTGTTTGTTATTTTGTAACTTATTTTTCGTATTTTTGTAACGATTTATTTCGTATTTTTGTTAAAGTGTTTTCGCATTATTGTGAGGTTTATTTTTTTATATTTTTATTGCGTTATATGCCGATATTTTTATTTTGATAGTTTTTTGATAGCAAAATTAAATATCATTGATTTGGCTTTTTTAGTCACACGCAGTTGCTATTGCCTTTTTATTTTTACCACTATAGAATCCTTTTTGAAGTGTGAATGTTGCAGACAAGCAACGCGCGATGCTTCATTATTCATATACTATTTCGAGGATTTTTATGAAAAAAACATTATTGGTCAGTGCAATTTTAGCTTCAATTTATGGCGCTTCAGCTTTCGCTGCGCCAGCTGCTCCTAATCAAGCAACCGCTGCAACGGGTGCTAAAGGTGCAGAATCTGCTGCTGTACTTTCACAAGCAGGTTCAGTAGCAAACGCTGCAACACTTGCTGGTTTAACTTCTGTTGATTTAACTCAACAAGGTGGTACATCAAACACTGCAAACATCACAACAAGTGGCGCTGCAAACGTAACGCAACAAGGTGACGCAGCAACTAACGATTTAACCATCAATGCTAGCGCAACAACTGCAAACGTTGTTCAAACAGGTGTTGCCAATACAGCAACAATCAACACAACAAGCGACGTAGCACTTAGCCAAACCGCTTCTGCAGGTAACAATGCAGCAACGATTGCAACAAATGCTAACGTAGATGCAACAGCTAACGTTGATTTAACACAAACTGCAACGGCAGGTAACAACGCAGCTACTATCACAACTGATGGTGCAGTGAATGTTTCTCAAAATGCTTCTGGTGACAACACGGCAACAATTACTACAGCTGGCGCTGTAAATGTTGATCAAACAGCAGGCGGCAGCAACGATTTAACCGTTTCAACTAACGGTGACATCACTGTAGCGCAGTTGTCAACTGGCGACACTAGCAACAACGTTGCAAACATCACTAGCACAGGCGATCTCAACATCGCTCAACAAGGTGGTGCAAACAACACATTGAATGTTAATGTTGCACAATAATTAACACTTTGATGTAAACGGTGTTTTTTTCATCGTTTGATTGTTAAGGAATGCCCTGCAATAACGTAGGGCGTTCTTAAAATTGGCAAATAAGGCATCATTATGTCCTCTTATGTAAAGTTTATTTTTTGTTACTTGCCCACATTATTCTTTTCTACACAAACCGTTGCACTCGAGTGTGACAGTGTCAATGCAACACAAGCCAGTCATATCAATCATCAAACCATTATTCAACAGGGTGAGAATAACAGCAAAGAGGTGGTGCAAGAAGGCAGCGATAATGCGTTAACACTCCAGCAAGAAGGGGAGAGTAATCGCGCAAATGTTTCACAAAAAGGTGATTGCAATGATGCAAAAATCAGTCAAAAAGGCAATCGCAATCAAGTTAATATCAATCAAACAGGTACTAGCAATAGTATTGTCATCAATCAATCAAATTGACAATCAAATTGATTTCTATCGCATCCATCTGCTATGAACTATGCGTTAAAATGTACGGTGGTTTTTCTTTTATTTTCCATAATGAGTTTTTCGTGTTTCTCAGCCGATATTCAAATTGCGGGCATGATTATCGACCAAACCATTTCACGCGTTGGCCGTGTGTTTTATGAAGACTTAAGCAGCGATATGGAGATTCCCGAGGCCATTGTGAGCGTTGTGATCAATGAACGCCCCGACCCCTTTTTGGGCAACATTATTTCTATTGAAGTCGATGAAAATGTCGTTTATGAAGACAGAATTGGCTCAAAGATATTAGGCCTTGATGAAAAAGTGCAGGCGGCAAAATCGGTTATCCAAAGCGTTTTTCAACAAAAAATAGAAATGCAAAAACAATTAGAGCGTAAATAATGCGAAAAATATCTATCACATTTTTATTGTTTGCGTGGGGTGTCGCGCCAGTGCAAGCAACAGAATTATCACATCGATTTGTTGACCCGATGTTTGGCGGTAATCCCGGAAATGGCAGTTATATTCTTAGCCAAGCGCAAGCACAAGACACAAATGTGGCGCCAAAAACACCGACCGTCACGTTAACAGCCGAAGAAAAGTTTCAAGCCAATATTGACAAGTTTAAGCTCAATTTACAAAATTCAATTTTGACAAAATTGACCAGCTCCTCAACTAGCCAACTCTTTAATTCTAATGGTACAATTAAATTAGGCTCAAATTTGAGTTTTGATTTAGATAACGATGGCTTACCCGACTTTACCGTGAATGTGGATAATGCGCCGGATTCTTCGGGTAATGTAGCGGTGAGTGTGAGTGATGGTGTCACTAACACCGTACTGTCTATTCCCAGTATAGTGCTTCCTCAAACAACACAGTGAAACAAATCCCTTTTTTTTCTTGGCAATTACTCGCTGGCGCAGCAACAACGCTGATGTTGGCGTCTTGCACCACGCTTCAACCGATTTCCTCAAGTCAAGCGATTATGGATTACCATTCGCATTTGACTGACGTGCTACGTTCTTTGCCGCCACCGCGTGAACCCATTGTCGTAGCGGTCTATAAATTTCGTGACCAAACGGGGCAATATAAAGGCAGTGATAGCATTATGCAAAACTCCACGGCCGTGACGCAAGGCGCAACGTCGATGCTCGTGCGGGCGTTGCTGGAAGCGGGCAATGGCAAGTGGTTTACTGTGCTTGAGCGCGAAGGCTTACCGGATTTGCTCAACGAGCGTAAAATTATCAACCAAACGCGCGAAATGTATGCCAANNCCTGCAAAATCAAGGCTTACCCCCGTTGCTTTATGCGCCCATTTTATTGCAAGGCGGCATTATTGCTTATGAAAATAATTCGCTGACAGGCGGAATGGGGCTGCATTATCTGGGGATGGGCGGTTCGACAGAAATGCGCAAAGATACGGTGACAACGATGCTGCGCACGGTATCGGTGAAAAATGGGCAAGTGCTCTCAAACGTGGATGCGCGTAAAACAATTTTATCTGTTCAACTTGATTCGGGCGCTTTTCGCTATGTCGNNAAAGTTTACTTGAGGCCGAAGCGGGCGTGACCAGCAACGAGCCACCACAAATGGCGGTCATGGAATCGATTGAAACGTGTGTGTATTCAACCATTATGGACGGCGTTATCAACAAATTGTGGTCGTTTGAAGATAAAGCACAGCAAGAAATTTGGTTGAAAAAATACGAAAATGAAATGAAAGCACAGGCCAATCAAGATTCAGAAGAACAATCTGACGCACTTGACAGTCAACCCATAAAAAACGAAACACCCCCTGAGGTAAAACCTGCACCCGCTCCACAGACGTCATCGGCGCCACCTCCGCAAAAAGTAGCGACCCCTGCCGTGCCCGCCGCAAATCGTGTTGCAACCGTGGCGCCTGCTAAGACGCCTGTCAACGCCGATGCAATCAAACCGCCAGCGGTGCACGTTGCCGTTGTCAAAGAAGACGAAAAAACGACGCACAGCAAAACACATGAACATAAAAGCGTCGACCATAAATCGGTTGAGCTAAAAAAACTATCCCCACACAAAGAGAAACATGAGCGGTCCACGCACAAAAAAGTAGTCTCAACATCAGCAAAAGACGTACACAAACCGCGTAAATCTTCTGCTAGAAAAAAAGCCTTGGCGCGTTGTCGGGGATAACTACGACGCTAAAATAAAATCGCTGACTTCTAGGGCATCAATGCCGGTGAGTAAGATTGAAAATTCTGCTTGAATATCCGCATCCGTGCTGCCATAGAGAATGTGCGTTTTTGAATCAAAGCGTAATTTTCCTATTGCCTCGTTTTTGACGAATGGCGTGTCATTGCCAATAAACGTAAAAGATTGCTTGCCGGCTGTTTTGACATCTGCGTCGATGTCAGACAGGTCTATTTTATCTTCGCCGCTTTTAAAATCGACAATCGTGTCTTTAACGGTTTCTTTTTCACTCTTGAATTTAAACACATCCGCGCCAAGGCCGCCGGTGAGCGTATCGTTGCCAAGTCCTCCATCGAGTGTATCATCGCCGCTTAAACCAATGATTTTTTCTGCTTTAGACGTGCCCGTAATGTAATCACTTCCAATAGATGTTTTGGTGCTGATACTCACGGCAAGTGGCATGATTTGACTTATTTTGGTTTCAGGGTTGCCAAACCCATCCGTATAGCTCACTTTCACGCTCATCTGTTTGTCTAAATCATTTTTTGTCAGCGTATAATTGACTTGCGTGGCGTTCAAAATTGGCTCGTTATTTCTCAACCACTGATAACGCATTTCACCCAGTCCATCTAAATCAATTAACTGTGGCGTAGCGCTTAACGTGCGCCCCAAATTGGGAATACCGGTAATATACACCTTCCCTGTTGGGTCGTCGTTGACATTGTCAACAGAAACGCCCGCCGTGGTGACTTTTTCTTTTTGCCCTTGCAAGTCAATATAGCTCACCATCACGCTGATAATTTTATTGACATCTTTTTGGGTGAGAATATGTGTTGATTGTGTTTCGCCGGCAATCGTTGCACCATCACGAAGCCATTGATAGCTAAACAGCGGTTTTCCCTCTTTATCGACGCCAATACCGTCTCTGTCCTCAAGGGTGTTTTTAATACTGAGAATTGCATTTTGCGTTGCTTTTGGGCTATCCGGTTCTTGACCATTGACGAGAATTTTTAATGTCCCCGTTGGCGGGTCATTGACATTGGTGACGCGAAGCACGGCGGTTTTTTCCGTTATTTCTTTAAAACCCGACAGGTCTGTATACGAGGCATAAAGC
>DPKY01000284.1 GCA_003542275.1 Methylococcaceae bacterium
ATTTTACACGGTCTGTTATTTCCTGTTTAATCATCAGTATTGCGCAAAAAACAAAATTTAAGAAATCGTTTTTTTTGCCGCTAAACCAAGCACTAATTTTAGGAGTTTGCCCAAATGAATCATCATAATTTTAAACCTGTTTTACTGACTGCATTTTTAGGAACGTTGCTGAGTGCGTGTTCTACGCATACCCAAACTGCACACGTTGACGATTTTACTTTTTTCCCTCCCAAAATTCTCAGTGCGACGGGTTATGGTACCGCAGAGAAAAGTGATCGTTATTCGCGTCCACAAATTAAACTCATGGCAATGCGTTCATCAAAGCTTGATGCTTACCGTAGCTTATCTGAGCAAGTTTATGGTGTCCACCTCACAGGTACCACAACGGTTGAAAATTTGATTATCACCCATGATAGCTATCGCTCTTATGTCGACGCTTATTTGCGTGGCGCAAAAATTGTGCGTACGGTGGCCATTAACAAAGATAAATTTGCTGGTGATGATACCTTTGAAACGGTTGTTGAGTTGGAATTGACTCCACGTTTTTACGAGTGCATGAATGGCACGCCTGCCATTGTGACGCAATGTATGCAACATCCACTGCCGCCCGTGGCCGAACCTGAATTGTTAACGCCTCTTTCACACGCTACGCCAACGCTTGTGCCAACAACGGCAACATTAGTGGCCAGTTCAGCGATTTCAACGCCCGCCCATTGCAACAGTATGGATTGCTATGATTATCCATTGACCTCAGGTTTTGATCGTTCTCATCCTACGGAATAAGTTATGACTACGCTCTTCTTTAGGCTTGCGTCTATAGGCGCACTTGCGGGGCTAGTTGCTTGTGCCACCCCACCACCCCCTGCGCCACCAGCCCCTAAAAATGTGGTGGCAACCGTTGAAGGGCAAGCCACTGTTCAAAATGGTGCTGTATTACTGGCAAAAAAACAGGCGCTGCAAGACGCTGTTCGCGTCGCCTCTCAGCAGTCAGCGGTGGCGGTGCAAAGCCAGTCTTCAGTTGGACGCGATAATCGTTTGCTTGAAAGTATGACGATGCGCACCGCCGCAGCGGTGAGCAATACAAGAGTGTTGCGTGAGTGGCAATCAGACGGTATTTACCATGTTCAAGCCATGGTCGAATTGTCACCAACAGGGACGTGTCAGCCCAATTATCGCAAACGTATTATTGCAACCGCCTTTCCGCGCGTCGTACAAGAGCAGTTGAGTGATTATGAAAGTAACGATTTAGATAATGGTATTCANNCGGCATCAATTTCACCAATGTCGCCCTTTATCCGCGTCCTGATTTAGCCCCCGACTTGCAAGAGCGCAATGAATATGAGTTCTCTAAAGTGGTGAAGATGGCAAATAAATCTGGGGCACAGTTTGTATTATCTGGCGTGCTACGCGATATGGAGATTGCTTCAGACGAATATATGCAGGGCAGTGGTGTTCAAGGCTTATTGAATAGTTGGAAGCGCCATATTACAGGCAGTCGTAACATTGGCATTGACGTGTATGTGCATGATGGCATGACAGGAGCGCTACTTTTTCAGCGTCGTTATGTGGATAAATCAAGTGGTGATGTATTCATTCCTGCTAGTTACACGGTAGGCAGTGACGGGTTTCGCTCAACGGCAACCGGACAGAAAATCACCGACATCATACACAACGCAAGCGGCGACATTGCAGCGGCGTTGAGTTGTTATCCGTTTTCTGCACGCATTGCCGACATCAAAGGCGATAAAATTTACATCGACGCGGGGGCACAAGAAAAACTCAATGTGGGTGATCAGCTAATTGTCTATAGCGCAGCGGGCGATAACGTTGTACTGGATGGCGGAAACAGTGCCGTAGCCAATAAACAACCCTCAAGTGTGTTGACAATTCAATCCGTCACGCCGCGTTACGCCGTAGGTTCACTTGAAGGCGTTGTTAAAAAACCAAGTATTAAAATTGGCGATTGGGTGCGTTCACAGTAATTGCTCTCTTGCGAAAATCATTTTAAACTTGCCTTTTACACTGCCGCTTTTTAGCGGCAGTTTTGTTTGACTCGATAAAAAACGAACATGACCAATACGACACAATTTTGGGGGATTGTCCCCGCCGCAGGGGTGGGTAAACGCATGAATGCCCATTGTCCTAAGCAATACCTTCCGCTTTTTCGTGACCATGAAACTGTGACTTGTACTGTTATCGAACAAACGCTTCACCGTTTACTATCAGTTGATCTATTTAAAAAAATTGTGGTAGCCATTTCTGTTGACGATGCCTATTGGCCAGACTTGCCGATTGCAACACACCCTGTTATTTTACGCGCACAAGGTGGCAGAGAACGTGCCGACTCTGTTTTAAATGCGCTACGTGCGCTAGAAGGGCTCGCCAATGAAAACGATTGGGTGCTTGTACACGATGCGGCGCGTCCTTGCATTACAAAAGAGGAGATTGAACTGTTAATTTCAACGTTGAGAGATGACGTTGTGGGCGGCATTTTAGCGCTCTCTTCACACGATACGCTAAAAGAAGTGGAAGGCAAACAAATCACGGGCACGCTCAATCGCAATCGTATCTGGCGAGCGCTCACGCCACAAATGTTTCGTTATGGCTTATTGAAAAAAGCCCTAGAAGCCACGCAAGGAAATGATGCCGTGACCGATGAAGCCAGTGCGCTGGAAATCCAAGGTTTCACACCCAAAATTGTTGAAGGGCGTAGTGATAATATCAAAATTACCCGTCCCGAAGATTTAGCACTTGCACAATTTTATTTAACAACGCAACAGTCAACCACACCCCATTCTTGAGGAAAAATGGTAGAATTCTGCCTATCGCCCTTTTAGGAAAACAAAAACAACCATGCAAAATAAAACCATCACGCAACTCGCGCAAAGTCTGCGAGCTAAAGAATTTTCGAGTGTTGAACTCACGCAACATTTTCTACACCGTATTGCGCAACATACGGAATTGAATGCTTATGTCACGGTGACTAGCGAGCTTGCCCTCGCGCAGGCGCAGTTAGCAGACAAACGCCTTGCCAGCGGTGACGCGCATTTACTCACCGGCATTCCCATTGCGCATAAAGACATTTTTTGTACGCAAGATGTGAAAACCACTTGCGCATCAAAAATGCTCGATAATTTTATAGCGCCCTACAATGCCACTGTCGTGGAAAAACTTGATGCGGCAGGCGTGGTAAATTTGGGCAAACTCAATATGGATGAATTTGCTATGGGGTCGTCAAACGAAACCAGTTTTTATGGTAGCGTGAAAAATCCATGGAATACACAAACAGTAGCGGGTGGTTCATCGGGCGGCAGTGCGGCGGCGGTGGCGGCGCAACTGGCTGTCTGCGTAACAGGTACTGATACGGGGGGATCTATTCGCCAACCTGCGGCATTTTGTGGCGTGAGCGGTATTAAACCCACTTATGGACGCGTGTCACGTTATGGCATGATTGCGTATGCGTCAAGTCTTGATCAAGGCGGGTCACTTGCGCGTAGTGCGCAGGATTGCGCCATTTTACTTCACGCCATGGCGGGGTTTGATGAAAAAGATTCGACCAGTGTGGACGTGCCTGTACCCAATTATTGCGCTGACTTAGAAAAACCGTTAGCCGGCCTTAAAATAGGTTTGCCTAAAGAATTTTTTACCGCTGATTTAAACGCCGATATGGCAAAAACGCTTGAGGCGGCCATTGATGAATATAAAAAACTCGGTGCTGTCGTCAAAGAGGTATCGATGCCGACGTTAAAATACGCAATTCCTGCCTATTATGTGATTGCTTCGGCGGAATGTTCTTCTAATTTGTCACGCTACGATGGGGTGCGCTTTGGTTATCGCTGTGATAATCCTGCCGATTTAACGGATTTATACACTCGCTCGCGTGGTGAAGCTTTTGGCAAAGAAGTGAAACGCCGCATTTTAATGGGTACATACGCGCTCTCAGCAGGTTATTACGATGCCTATTATCTCAAAGCACAACAAGTACGGCGCTTAATCAGTGATGATTTTAAACGTGCTTTACATGACGTTGATGTGATTTTCAGTCCCGTAACCCCAACGCCCGCTTTTCACATCGGCGAAAAACTGGCAAATCCTGTTGAAATGTACCTCGCTGATATTTACACGATTGCAATCAATTTAGCGGGCTTGCCTGCCATGTCCATTCCCGCAGGCTTTATTGGTGGAATGCCAGTGGGTTTGCAGTTAATTGGCAATTACTTTGATGAAGCGCGTTTATTAAATGTCGCACACGCCTATCAACAAGTGACGAACTGGCATACACAATCACCAAATTTAGACTAGGAAACTTATATGAATCAAGAATGGGAAGCGGTGATTGGTCTTGAAATCCACACGCAATTAGCCACAAAATCCAAAATTTTTTCTGGCGCCTCCACCACTTATGGTGCCGCGCCGAATACGCAAGCGTGTGTCATTTCGCTGGGGATGCCAGGTGTGTTGCCTGTGTTAAATGAAGACGCTGTGCGCAAAGCGGTAATTTTTGGCATCGCCATTAACGCAGACATTGCGCCATATTCGGTTTTTGCACGCAAAAATTATTTCTAGANNTTGATGTAGACGGACAAACAAAACGCATTGGTATCACGCGGGCACACCTAGAAGAAGACGCGGGCAAATCACTTCATGAAAATTTTCATGGCTTGAGTGGCATTGATTTGAATCGTGCCGGCACGCCACTGCTTGAAATTGTGTCAGAGCCGGATATGCGCTCAGCTAAAGAAGCGGTAGCGTATATGCGTAAATTACATGAGCTTGTGCGTTATCTTGAAATTTGTGACGGGAATATGCAAGAAGGCTCTTTTCGCTGTGATGCAAACGTGTCTGTGCGTCCAAAAGGGCAAGAAGCGTTTGGTACACGCGCGGAAATTAAAAATATCAATTCGTTTAAATTTGTCGAAAAAGCCATCAATTATGAAATTGAACGCCAAATTGAATTGATTGAAAACGGTGGAGAGGTTGTTCAAGAAACGCGTTTATACGATTCGGTCAAAGATGAAACACGCTCCATGCGC
>DPKY01000264.1 GCA_003542275.1 Methylococcaceae bacterium
CTGCGTGTCTAGGCCGTTAATTCGCACAGATACGGTGATGCCATGCCCTTTCCAATCCAAATCATTAATGGCTTGAATGACGTTTTTACGCGCTTGCAATTTATCATCGGGTGCAACGGCGTCTTCCAAATCTAAAAAAATAAAATCAACGCCACTTTTTAACGCTTTTTCAAACATTTCAGGGCTAGAACCGGGAACCGCTAATTCACAACGCTGTACGCGCGACACCGATGACGTATATAAAGTATGACTCATTAAAATTTTTCCTTTGACTATCGTGGAACGTAAAAATTACTCATCCAGCCCATAAAACTGGAATGAAAATTGAAAGTGAAGTTAATCATTCTACTTTTCAAGCAGGTAAAGTCAATTTTTAACATGACTCTAGCGCGTAAAATCTTGCTGATTGCCCATGGCTATGTCATTATTGCGCGTTTTTTCTATTTTTTTTAACTTTTACAGACGAGAGAAATCATGGCAGGTCGTAACCACCTTTATATTCCAGGCCCAACCAACGTGCCCAACGAAGTGCTCAACGCAATGCACGTTCCAATGGAAGATCATCGCTCCCCTATTTTTCCTAAATTATTTGCGCCGTTGCTTGAAGACTTGAAAAAAGTATTTGGCACCACAACAGGTCAAGCTTTTATCTTCCCTGCAACGGGAACCGCTGGCTGGGAAGTCACGCTCACCAACGTGCTGAATCCAGGCGATAAAGTGTTAATTTACCGTTTCGGTCAATTTGCACATTTATGGGCGAATATGGCCACCCGTTTAGGTTTTGAAGTGGAATTACACGAAGAAGTGTGGGGCAAAGGCGTGCCACTAGACAAGCTCGAAGCACGTTTAAAAGAAGACACCAACCACGAAATTAAAGCGGTTCTCGCCACGCATAATGAAACCTCAACAGGGGTTACCTCAGACATTGCTGGTATGCGCAAAGCCATGGACGCGGCAAAACACCCTGCCTTTTTGTTTGTTGATGGCGTGAGTTCGATTGCCAGTATTGAATTCAAAATGGATGAATGGGGTGTAGATTCAATTATCAGTGGTTCACAAAAAGGCTTTATGTTGCCTGCGGGTGGTGCGTTTTTAGCGTTTAGCCAAAAAGCCTTGAAAGCCGTTGAAACATCAACGTATCCGCGTTGTTTCTTGGACTTAAAAGATCAAATGACCAACAATGCAACAGGTTACACGCCTTACACGCCTAATTTGCCGATTTTATACGGTTTGCGTAAATCGCTGGATTTACTCTTTGCCGAAGGCTTGGATAACGTATATGCGCGTCATTTCCGTTTAGGTGAAGGGGTTCGTCGCGCGGTAGCCGCGTGGGGGTTAACAACGTGTGCGCATGACGGCTTTCACTCAAACACGGTGACGGCAGTTGTTGTGCCTGCAGACAAAGATGCGCGTGAAGTGATTGGCACCGCTTTTAATCGCTATAACATTTCGTTAGGCGGCGGCTTATCTGAAGTGATGGGCAAAGTGTTCCGTATTGGTCACATGGGCGATATGAACGACGTGTCGATGCTTGGCGCGATTGCGGGCGCTGAGATGGCCATGTTGGATTGTGGTTTTAACATCAAAGCCGGCAGTGGTGTTGGCGCGGCGATTGAATACTACCGCTCAACTGCGGCAAAATAAGTAAGACTGTATTCATTGTGATAAAACGCGACTCGTGGTTGGGGTCGCGTTTTTTTATGCCTAAAGATTTTTAGTAGAAAATTTTTGAGGTCTGTTTTTATTTAACCGTTAATTTAGACTTGTTTTAACAGAAAAAATGCGGAAAATAAACTAAACTGTATTTAACGATGGTTTAAATGTATGCTTGAACAACTCATTCAATTAGCGCGTAAAAATCAGGATATTTCTGTTTTATGGCTTTATGGTTCACGCGCTGATGGTTCATTTCATCTACACAGTGATTATGATTTAGCGATTGCGTTTAATCATTTTTTAACTGACCCACTCGATAAATGCTTACGTCCTGAAATGTTGGCATTGGAATGGCAAAGCGCATTACAACTTGATGAAAAAACGCTTTCAATCGTTGATATTAACCACGTTTCAATCGTTTTGGCTTATGAGATTATTCAATATGATACCGTTTTATTTTGTCGTGATGACGTACGTTTATGGCGTGAAGAAAACCGAATTTATAGTCGAATGGAATTAGATATAACCTACAACATGAGGATTTATGCGTGATACAAAGGCGTTAGAAGTGTATTTACATGAATTAAATCAACAAGTCGAAAATTATCTTTTTGATTTGAATGAATTAGCTGAACTCGAAACATTAAAGAACCGAGATTACTATGCGATTGAACGGTTGTTACAAGTTTTGGTTGAAGCGTGCATTGGGATTAGCAAACACTGGTTGAAATCGTTAAAAAAGACTGTTCCAAACGATGCTTACAAAACGTTTGAATTATTAGTGCAATACAACTTGATACCGGAATCTGACCTAGTAACATGGCGAAAAATTATTGGTTTAAGAAACGCGTTAGTTCATGATTATTTAAATTTAGACCGCCGCGTTGTGTNNCATTATTTACAATTAGAAAATTTTGTTAAATACGCAACAGCTGAAATTACCAAAAAATTATTCAAATAGATAAAATTATGCAAATGATTATCAACTTTCCAGACGATGTTATTCTTGGCGTGTGGGCGGGTGTTATGGAGATTCTATTTGGATAACTAATTGTTTTTTAGGTTAAAAAATTTATTCAACATAATATT
>DPKY01000105.1 GCA_003542275.1 Methylococcaceae bacterium
CGCCCTTAGAGGGCGAGCCAGCCGTAACGCTCACCTACGCGCTGCCTGATCATGGCATTGAATTCAAATTCCGTCCCGCCATGTTCACGCAGGTCAACTACGGCATCAATCGTCAAATGATTAACCGCGTGATAGACATCATGGCACTCACCAAAGACGATAAGGTGCTCGATTTATTTTGTGGTCTAGGCAATTTCACACTCCCGCTGGCAAAATATGCGGGACACGTTGTAGGCATTGAAGGGGATTTGCCACTGGTCAATCACGCCAAAGACAATGCAAAACACAATCACATCGACAATGTCGAATTCTTTGCCGCCGATTTAACGCAAGATATTAGCCAAATGCCTTGGGTCAACGCGCACTATACTAAAATTCTGCTTGATCCCTCGCGGGCGGGTGCCTCTGAAATTTTGCATCATTTCAAGCGTTGGCAACCTGACGTCATTGTATATGTCTCGTGCAATCCCTCTACATTGGCGCGTGATGCGGGAATTTTGGTGAATGAACTGGGGTACACATTGGTGAAAGCGGGTGTGATGGATATGTTTCCGCACACGGGACACGTTGAATCCATGGCGTTATTTACCAAAGCGTTATAAAACGATTTTTCATTTTTTCATTGAAGACAAACATTAACATCATGCAAAATTCAGATATTACAATTATTGGTGGCGGCGTGATGGGATTACTCACCGCGCGTGAGTTTCTCAATGCTGGCGCGAGTGTCACATTATTGGAAAAAAATGCGTGTGGCCAAGAAGCCTCTTGGGCAGGTGGCGGCATTTTATTGCCCTTGTATCCGTGGAGGCAGTCCCCTGCTATCAGTGATTTAGTCATGGCCAGTCTCACTCTCTATCCAACACTTGCCAAACAGTTGTATTCAGATACCGGTATTGATTGTGAGTGGACACAAAGCGGCCTGTTGATGACACAGATGGCGCACGATGAAGAAACCTTGGCGCATCAATGGGCAGATAAATACGATATTTGCGTGCAAACGCCGCAATCCAGCGATTTCGCGCCGTTAAATATCACGCCACAACATCCTCTCTTGTTGCCAGAGATTGCACAAATCCGCAACCCACGTTTACTTGATGCACTCAAAGCAGATGTATTAAAAAAAGGCCTGCACCTCGTCGAGCATTGTGAAATAACCCATTTCACGCTTGAGCATCAAAAACTGCATGATATTCACACCAGTCACGGTAAATTTCCAGTGCATGAAGTGATACTCACTGCTGGGGCATGGACTCGGTCGATTTTTCAACAATGTCTTATTGGTGTGATTGAAGCCCCTGAAATTTATCCTGCAAAAGGCCAGATGCTAATTTTCGAAGCGCCACCAGAAACACTCAAGCATATTGTTCTGCACGGTGAACACTATCTTATTCCAAGACGTGATGGCAAAATTTTAGTCGGTAGCACCGTTGAATACCATGTGTTTCACAAAGACGTTACGGTAGAAGCCCACGAGTCACTGTTCAATTTTGCCAGCCATTTACTGCCCTCACTTAACACCGCCCCAATGATTAAACATTGGGCGGGGCTACGTCCTGCTACTGAAGACGGCGTGCCGTATATTGGCCGTCATCCAGAAATTACCAATTTGAGCCTCAATGCCGGTCATTTTAGAAACGGGTTAACCATGGCGCCGGCCTCTGCGCAATTATTGGCCGATATTATATTAAATCGTCCATCTGTCGTTGACCCGCAGGCCTATCAATTCTTCAAACATTTATCTTAAAACATACGTTATGAATCCATACTCTCTCCTTCGCCCATTGCTTTTTTCTGTTGATCCAGAAACAGCACATGATTTAACGCTCAAAACCTTAAGCGCCGCGCAAGGGGCGGTGAATGCACTGCATCCTAAAATTCCCGATAAACCAGTGCAAGTGATGGGCTTAACGTTTAAAAATCCCGTTGGTCTTGCTGCAGGACTTGATAAAAATGGCGATTGTTTAGACGGCTTTGCCGCGCTGGGTTTTGGTTTTTTAGAAATCGGCACACTCACCCCCCGCCCCCAAGACGGCAACCCCAAGCCGCGTTTATTTCGCCTTGTTGAACATGAAGCCATTATTAACCGCATGGGGTTTAATAACAAAGGCATTGATTATTTTCTTCAGCAAGCAACGCGTAGCCATTATGCAGGGATTTTGGGGGTCAACATTGGTAAAAATGCTAATACGCCTATTGAAAACGCACTGGAGGATTATCTCATCTGCCTGCGCAAAGCTTACGGCGTTGCCAGCTATATTACGGTTAACATTTCATCGCCCAATACAAAAAATCTACGCCAACTCCAGCAAGGTGATGATTTACGTCATTTGATGTCAGCGCTCAAAGAAGAACAGTTAAAACTGAACATTGAGCACGGGCGTTATGTGCCACTTGTGCTGAAAATTGCGCCCGATTTAACACCTAGCGAAGTAACACACATTGCAACGCTGTTGCTGGAATTTAACATTGACGGGGTTATTGCCAGCAATACAACCATCTCACGCCCGGGGGTTGGGCAACATCTTCACGCCCATGAAATGGGTGGTCTAAGCGGTGCACCACTCAAGGAGATGTCCACGCAAATTGTGCGTCTGCTCGCGCAAGAATTAAACAGTCACATTCCCATTATCGCTGTGGGGGGTATTTTAAGTGCAAGTGACGCAGCCGAAAAATTTGAGGCCGGCGCGAGTTTAGTTCAGCTTTACACAGGATTGATTTATCGTGGTGCGACGCTTATTTCTGATATTGTAAACAGTCGCTAACGCGCTTCGTAACGCTTCTATGCAGCGCATGGGAGCGTGTCCAGTATGGATGACAAAAAATTAATCCTCACTTTTTCCTTGAAAAAAACAAACTCGCCCATAAATCGGTAGACATTGACTTTTTAGTGTTCATTTTTTTATTAAAGGAAAAAACCGTGACAACAACTGCACACAAAGAAACCTTAGGTTTTCAAACTGAAGTGAAGCATTTATTGCATTTGATGATTCATTCACTCTACAGCAATAAAGAAATTTTCTTGCGTGAATTGATTTCCAATGCCTCTGACGCAGCAGATAAACTGCGTTTTGAAGCGTTATCAAATGAAAGTTTGTATGAAGGCGACAGCGATTTGAAAATTCGCCTCGAATTTGATGAAGCAAAACGCACTGTTACCATCATCGATAACGGTATCGGTATGACGCGTGCAGAAGTGCAAGAACATATTGGCACGATTGCTAAATCTGGTACGAAACAGTTTTTTGAAGCACTCACCGGTGAGCAGGCAAAAGACAGCGAACTCATTGGACAATTTGGGGTGGGTTTTTACTCTGCATTCATTGTGGCAGATAAAGTGACCCTCACCACACGCAAAGCCGGTTCAAATGAGGGAACGCGCTGGGAATCAGCCGGTGAAGGCGAGTACACCATTGAAAGTGTTGACAAAGCCACACGCGGCACTGAAATTGTATTGCACTTAAAAGAAGGCGAAGATGAATTTTTAGATAGCTGGAAACTGCGCTCTATCGTTCGTAAATTTTCAGATCATATTTCATTGCCTATCGTGATGGACAAAGAAGTTCATGCCCAAGATGACAGCGACGAAGAGAATACAGAAAAAGCGGCGCCACAAATTGTCGAAGAAACCGTCAACAGTGCGGCGGCACTGTGGACAAAATCGCGTCAAGACATCTCAGACGAGGATTACAACCAATTCTACAAACACGTCGCCCACGATTTCCAAGACCCACTCACGCACGTTCACAGCAAAGTAGAAGGCTCGAACGAATATACACTGCTGCTTTATGTCCCCAGTCGCGCACCTTTTGATTTATGGGACAAAGATGCGAAACATGGCGTGAAATTATATGTGCGCAAAGTGTTTATTATGGACGATGCGGATCAACTCATGCCGCGTTATTTGCGTTTTGTTCGTGGGATTATTGATTCAACCTCCTTGCCGCTCAACGTATCACGTGAAATTTTGCAACAAGGTAAACAAATCAACACGATTAAATCCGGTGCCGTAAAAAAAGTGCTCGGGATGCTTGAAAATTTAGCGAAAAACGAACCTGAAAAATACGCGACATTCTGGTCACAATTTGGCACAGTGATGAAAGAAGCACCTATTGAAGATCATGCCAATAA
>DPKY01000053.1 GCA_003542275.1 Methylococcaceae bacterium
TTCATCTCACCCAAGCCTTTAAAGCGCTGGACATTCACTTGCCCGCGAATTTTTTCGGCTTTAATGCGCGTTAAAATACTTTGACGCTCCGCTTCATCGAGCGCATAAAATACCCGTTTACCGACATCAATACGATAAAGCGGTGGCATCGCCACAAAAACGTGACCATTTTCAACTAAGGCTTTGAAATGTTTGAAAAACAACGCACAAATAAGCGTTGCGATATGATTACCATCTGAATCGGCATCAGCTAAAATGCACACTTTGCCATAACGCAGTGACTGTAAATCGTCCGAATCGGGCTCAATGCCCAGCGCTACGGCAATATCGTGAATTTCTTGTGAAGCCATCACTTGCGTGGATTCCACTTCCCATGTATTGAGAATTTTACCGCGCAACGGCATAATCGCTTGAAAATCACGCTCACGCGCTTGTTTTGCCGAGCCGCCGGCTGAATCCCCTTCTACCAAAAATAATTCTGAGAGTGCGGGGTCTTTTTCTTGGCAATCNNGGTTAATGTCTTGCGCGGCGCAATCGGCTAATTTTCCAGGTAGCGCTGGACCTGCAGTCACTTTTTTGCGGACGATTTTTTTATTAGAACGAAGACGCTTTTGCGCACTGTTAATAATCAGTTCGGCAATTTTCTCGCCCTCACTAGGATGCGAATTGAGCCATAAACTAAAGCTGTCTTTGACCACGCCAGAAATAAATGCCACGCATTCACGCGAACTCAACCGCTCTTTGGTTTGCCCTGAAAATTGGGGGTCTTCGAGTTTCACCGATAAGACAAAATGACAATTTTCCCACACGTCCTCGGGGGCAATTTTCACGCCACGGGGTAGTAAATCCCGAATGGTGCAAAATTCCCGCATGGCATCCGTTAAGCCCGCACGCAAACCGTTAACGTGCGTCCCGCCTTGCTGCGTGGGCACAAGATTCACATAACTCTCGGCAATCATCTCTGAGGGATTATCCACTGCCCAAAGTACGCCCCATTCTACCGCTTCATGTTGCGTAGCGAGAGCTCCCATAAAAGGCGGTTGTGGGAAAAACTCTAAATCACCAATGCGGTCAAGTAAATAATCTTTTAAACCATTTTGATAACACCACTCAAACGTTTCCTCTGATTGCTCAATAGTGAGCGTGATGGAAAGCCCCGCGCATAACACCGCTTTTGCACGCAGAACGTGCTTGAGTTTTGAAACAGACACTTTGGGTGAATCAAAATAGCGTGGATCTGGCAAAAAATAAACGCGCGTGCCCGTGTTGTTTTTGCCTACAGTGCCCACTTCAAGCAACTCCGTTTGCTTTTCACCTTGCGCAAAACGCATCGAATACATTTTACTGTTGCGTTTAACGGTCACTTCTAATTCGCTCGATAGCGCATTCACCACAGAAATGCCCACGCCATGTAAACCACCTGAAAATTGGTAATTTTTATTGGAAAATTTACCGCCCGCGTGAAGCTGTGTCAAAATCACTTCAACACCGCTAATGCCCTGCTCTGGGTGATTATCCACAGGCATACCACGCCCATTATCGCTCACTGAAATCGCGCCATTTTTATGCAAAATGACATCAATTCTGCTCGCATGGCCCGCAAGCGCTTCATCCACACTATTATCAATCACTTCTTGCGCTAAATGATTGGGTCGCGCCGTATCGGTGTACATACCAGGACGTTTTCGCACCGGCTCAAGTCCTGTTAACACTTCGATGGCCGCCGCGTTGTATTGCGTTAGATCACTCATATCAAATCAATTAAAATTAACAATAAAAAACGGGGTGAATTAGCGATGTGCATTGAGCAATTCAATCACTTCTTGCGTGTGTGGGCGCACGCCTCGCCAAAGAAAAAAAGCCTCCGCCGCTTGCTCAACCAGCATTCCCAAGCCATCAACACTCTTAGAGGCATTTTGCTCAAGCCCCCAACGCACAAAAGCCGTGGGCTGATTACTGTAGGCAAGGTCATAACAAATACCGTTGTGCGCAAGTAAATGTTCTGGCAAGGGCGGTAATTCGCCTTGTAAACTCGCCGACGTTGCATTGATAATCACATCAAATTGTTGATTTTCCAATGCGTCAAAGCCACACGCCTCAATCTGTTCAAATNNAGTGCGATTAGCAATCAGAATGCAGCGAGGATGCGCCTCGAGAAGCGGCAATAAAATACCGCGTGTTGCACCACCTGCGCCCATGATAAGCAGTCGTTTATCGTGAAGGTTCACACCGTGATTGCACGTTAAATCGGTCACCAGTCCAATACCATCGGTGTTGTCGCCTAAAATGCGCCCATCTTCTTGTAAAATCAACGTATTGACCGCTTTGGCGGCGTGAGCGCGTGGGGTTTTATGCTCAGCGAACGCCCATGCTAATTCTTTGAGTGGTAGCGTGCAATTCAAGCCTTTTCCACCTTTTGTAAAAAAAGCCGTGACAGCGTCAGTGAAGTTTTCTGGTCGCACTTCTTGGGCAAGATAGCTGAGATTTTGCGCTGTTTGCTCGGCAAATAACGCATGAATACGCGGCGATTTACTGTGATGAATGGGATAGCCTATGACGGCATAGTTATCGGGATTTTGCATAAGTAGTTATTTAAAAAATTAAGAAATTCATGAAGTTATAACAAAACGCTCAGATCAAGATTCTCGCGTACCATATTGGTGAAACGATGAATGGCGTGTTCTCGGTATTGCGCATAATCAAAACCGAGGTAATGTGGGCTAATTTTTCTAAAGTACGCGGTGCGTAGCGCATTGTTATCAAAAATGCCATGAATATGTGTTCCCGTAATGCGCCCAGATTGGTAATAAAGCGGATACTTAGCGAGTTGTCCACAATGAATTTCATAACCCTCCACATCAAACTCATCAAACACACGGTAAATTCCCCGTTTTAGTGTTTTAGTTGGGAAATAGGTTGCCGTGTCAGCAATCAATGCAAATCCCTGTTCAATACTTGGCTCACTGGCTTCTTGCGCATGATTGTCCACGAGTGTTTCACAGAGCATTTGATAGCCTCCGCAGATGCCAAAAATGGATTTTTGAAAACGCAAAATCTCTGCAAACAATCCATTTTCTTTTAACCAACGCAAGTCTGAAATCACGCTTTTACTGCCTGCCAACAATACCATATCAAACCCTTCAAGTGACTGCCATTGATGAATTAGCGTCACCTCAATTTCCTCATCGGCCATCAACACGTCTAAATCGGTGTAATTACTCAGGCGCGGCGTGGCGATAACCGCCAGTTTTATTTTAATATGTCCACGCCGTTGCTGGTAATTTTGCAGTGATTGTGAATCTTCCATATCAATATTGAGAGGCAAAAAAGGCAACACCCCCAAAACAGGTACACCAAATTGCTGTGTAATAATCGCTTCACCGTCGTTAAAAAAACGTCTATCGCCGCGAAATTTATTGATAATCACGCCCACCACATTTTCACGAATCTCTGGCGCAAGCAAAGCAAGTGTGCCGTAAATAGAGGCAAACACTCCGCCTCGCTCAATATCGGCTACGAGAATAATACGCGGTTTAAAGGTCTTGGCAATAAAGGTATTGGATAAATCCTTTGCTAGTAAGTTCAACTCAACCGGTGAGCCTGCACCTTCTGCAATCACCACATCATACGCATCCACAAGCGTTGTAAATGCGTTTTTCACGTCGCCTTTAATCGCCTCTATTTCCTCAAAGTAATCGGCGATAGCTTGATTTTTATAGGGCAAGCCATTCACTATGACGTGCACCCCGCCACTGCCATGTGATTTTAATAATACTGGATTAAACAAATGCGACGCTTCAACACGCGCCGCTTGCGCTTGAAAATACTGCGCACGGGAAATTTCACGCCCGTCGAGCGTGACGCACGAATTGTTGGAGACATTTTGCGCTTTGAACGGCGCAACGCGCCATCCTAAGTCTGAAAAAATGCGACACAGCGCCATGACAACGCTGGTTTTTCCCGCATCAGAACTCGTGCCAACCACTAAAATCGGACGCAATTACGCCTCGCCGTATTTTTGTTTATGGCGATTTTGCCAATATTGCGTCGCTAATTCATGTGCGGCTTCTTTTGTTGGGGCTTTTCCCAATAATTTTAGCGCAACAGCGGCTGTACCAATAACACTGGCTTGCGCAAACTCATCGTCTATTTTGCCTTGCCAGAGTTGCGCGAGTTGCACAGGGTCTAAATTTTCTGATTTGACGTGGCGATGGGTAAATAATGCCGGCCACATTTCATCGGCTAATTCACCGTGATGCACGCTCTGCACTAAACATTCCACGTCTGGATTGCGCTCGGTTTCACCGCCCTCGCCTTTTAGCACGGCCATATTGGGTTGATTGAGTAGCATCGCAGCATACTGGTGAACCGCGCGGTAGCTGGGGTGAAAAATACCTTGAATACTGAACGGTGCGTCAAAAGGATTGAGCAAACGCACGAGCGTGTGTACCGGTGAGCGTAGTCCTAAAATCGGACGCAATTCAATAATGTCATGTAGCACAGGACAAAAATGTGCAAGCGACAAGTAACTAAAACGGTGTGTTTCTAATTGTTGCTGGGCTTCTTGAATAGATTGCGCAGGAGAGAGACCTAAATAACCAAGCACATTTTGGGTATAAATTCTGTTTGGTGTATGCCCCTCAGCGCCATGCATAAAGACGGTGCAACCATTTTCCACCAACAGCAACGCCGACAGTAAAAACCACGGCAAATGGCGACGCTTTCCCGCATACGATGACCAATCTAAATCCACTTGCACGCTGGGTGAAAAGGCAAAAAACTCACGCGCGGCTTGCGCAAATCCCGCTAATTCTTCGGGGGTTTCTTCCTTAACGCGCATCAGCATTAAAAACGCCCCCAGTTGAATAGGAAGCACCTCGCCAGCTAAAATCATTTTCATTGCACGATAGGCTTCTTCGCGGGTGAGTGGACGCGAGCCTTTTTTTCCTTTTCCTAAAATGCGAACCATCTCGGCAAAGGGATGTTCCTCGCTAGGACTGTGTTCATGATGCCGA
>DPKY01000104.1:0-3367 GCA_003542275.1 Methylococcaceae bacterium
AGGGGCAATTCTGCAATTTCATCTAAAAATAATGTGCCACCATTTGCGCGTTGGAATAAGCCTTGATGATCTTTAATCGCGCCTGTAAACGCGCCGCGTACATGGCCAAATAATTCACTTTCCAGTAAATGGCTCGACAATGCTGCGCAATTGACGGCTAAAAACGGTGCATGGTGCCGAGCGCTTAATTGATGAATAGCGCGAGCGACTAATTCTTTGCCCGCGCCACTCTCACCGCGCACTAAGACGGTGGCTTCTGTTTGCGCGGCAGTTTGAATAATTTGAAACACATCGTGCATGGCCGGTGAGAGGCTTAACATCCCGTGAAAATTTTCAGCTGTATCCATGGAGGGGTGCCTCGTGTGCGTGTGTAACTAGGATGGTGTTTCATTGGGCTGTTTTAGTGAAACATTTTTGTTTCATTGAAACATAAAATGAAACATAAAAAAAGGATTTTTAGCGTGAAAACGCATGACGATAGCAGGGTTGTTGCGGTTACTATAAGTTGGCACAATGTCTGCTGTCATTTCAACTAACTGCTTGAAGAAGAGAGACTTATGAAAAAAAGAGTATGTACGATGTTTGCGTTGCTCATGAGCCAAGTGGCCTTGGGGGCGACGATTGAACGTGTTTCACCTAGCCAAGCGGCGCAGATGCAACAAAGCAACGAGGCGGTCATTTTAGATGTACGCGAAACGGATGAATGGAATGCAGGGCATATTGCCGGTGCGATTCATATTCCGTTAGGTGAAATGCAAGGGCGCATGAGCGAGATTGCGCGTTACAAAAACAGTTCTGTCATTACGCAATGCCGCAGTGGCACACGCTCTGAAAAGGCCGCTCAGGCGCTAAAACAAGCCGGATTCTCTAGCGTTTATAATTTAGAAGGTGGCATCAATGCGTGGCAAAAAGCCGATTTAGCTATCGAGCAAAAGGCGAAATAACAGCGCGGGGTTAGCGTTTGTTCTAAAATCTTCAGTGATTGCTATGCGCCATCATTGAATTTAAAATCAAGGCGTTATCGAAAAGGCACGCTAAGGTGCGTGGCTGGACGATGACGCCACAATGAAAAATAATAAAGAAAAATTCAAAACAAGAGGAGTGAAGAGAATGAGAGAGCATCATACATTGCTAATTGTGGGTGGTGGCGCGGCGGGGGTGTCGGTGGCCAACAATATGCGCAAAATGGATAAAAATATCGATATTGCCGTCATCGAGCCCAGTGAAACGCATTATTATCAAGCGGCATTTACCATTANNCGGCGAGTACACACTCAAGCAAGCCACACGCAAAGAAGCGGATTTAATTCCATCGAGCGTAAAATGGATTAAAGACTATGTCGCTTCTTTTCAGCCTGAAGAAAATGCGTTGACACTCAAATCTGGAGAGAGGCTAAGTTATGATTATTTAGTGGTGTGTCCTGGTTTTCAGCTGGATTGGGATAAAATTGCGGGCGCTAAAGAAGCCTTGGGCAAAAATGGCGTATGCAGTAATTATTCACCCGATACAGTGGAATACACATGGGAGTGTATTCAAAACCTCAGCGAAGGCCGCGCATTGTTCACGCAGCCAGCGATGCCGATTAAATGTGCGGGCGCCCCTCAGAAAATTATGTACATGGCCGCAGACCGTTTTCGCAAAAAAGGGATTGCCGATAAAATTAGCGTTGAGTTCTACAACGTGGGCGGCGCCATGTTTGGCATTCCTTTCTTTGCGAAACCGTTAGCGAGAGTGGTAGAGCATTATGGCATTAAAACGCATTTTGCCCACAATCTTATTGCTATTGACGGTGACGCGAAAACAGCTACTTTTGCGTTCACAGATACTGAGGGTAATACACAGCATACGGTTGAAAAGTTTGACATGATTCACGTCACGCCACCGCAAAGTGCGCCAGACTTTATTAAACACAGCCCCTTAGCCAATGTCGATGGCCGCGTTGATGTGCACCCTAACACACTGCAACACAATAAATACCCCAATGTGTTTGGTCTAGGTGACGCCGCGTCAACCACTAACGCAAAAACGGCGGCAGCGGTGCGCAAGCAAGTGCCTGTTGTGGTGGATAATATTTTGCATTTATTGCATTCGCAAGCGGTTGAAGGCAAATACGATGGTTATGGCTCGTGTCCGCTCGTCACGTCACTCAACACCGTTATTTTGGCTGAATTTAGCTATGATAGCCGCATTACGCCTTCATTTCCCTTTTTAGATCCGCGCGTTGGACGTTGGATTTGGTGGATAGGTAAGAAAATTGGTTTCCCTTGGATGTATTGGGATTTGATGCTCAAAGGTATTCGCTTTGATATTCCACATAAAAGTAGCTACGCCGCTAAATTTGTCGAGAAAGAGTAGGAATATAGACGGGTAGAAGAAGTGCATATCGCTTCTTTTACCCGCTGTTTACCCTTTTTTAGCCTTAATTCTTCCCTTTTCGTGTTTTTCTTCACCCAAACGCGCTAGCGCTCCTCCTGTTTTCTGATAAAATACAAACAGCTTTCTTAATTTTTAGGTGATTTGACGACTCAAATGACGCGTTCATTGACATTTTTTGTTGCATAGGCGTTTTTTTGTTTCTGGTCAAAATTAAGAAGCAAATAGACAAAATCTACCCAAGTAAGCCAATATAAAGAGGCGGTCGCTAGGCATCCAAAAACGCGCGGTGGCGTGATGTGTTGTCTTTGTGCTGGAGAAAATGAGCTGATTTTTTTTATTGACTGTTAGATAATGACGTGCAATTTATTTAATTATAAGAATAACTACAATTTAGGTTTTAAGACATATGCCGAGACAATCGAGTTTTACCCGCGAAGAGTTATTGCAATCTGGTCGCGGTGAATTATATGGCGCAGAGAACGCGCANNGCGTATGAAAAAGGTGAAATCATTGCCGAGCTTGATATCACGCCTGATTTGTGGTTTTTCGATTGCCACTTTCAAGGTGATCCCGTTATGCCTGGGTGTCTTGGCCTTGATGCGATGTGGCAGCTGGTGGGTTTTTATCTCTGCTGGATGGGCGGGCCTGGGAAAGGGCGCGCATTGGGCGTGGGGGAAGTCAAATTTACCGGTCAAGTGCTGCCACACAATAAAAAAGTCACCTATCGTGTTCAGTTAAAGCGCGTGATTATGCGTAAATTGGTGATGGGCATTGCCGATGCGACAATGGAAGTCGATGGCAAAGTCATTTATGAAGCCACGGATTTACGTGTTGGCTTGTTTACTTCTACAGAAAATTTTTAAGGGTTAAGACCATGAAACGCGTGGTAGTGACGGGGCTGGGGATTGTTTCTAGCATAGGCAATAATCAGCAAGAAGTAGCCAGTGCGCTAAGAGAAGGGCGCTCAGGCATTAGTGTGAGCGATATTTA
>DPKY01000104.1:3389-3597 GCA_003542275.1 Methylococcaceae bacterium
AAAGAAATGGGATTGCGCAGTCACATTGAGGGGCGAATTAACATTGACCTTGATGAGAGCATTGATCGCAAAGTCCGGCGCTTTATGGGCGATGGTGCGGCGTTTAATTATATTGCTATGCAGCAAGCCATTGACGATGCGGGCCTTGGTGAAAATGAAATTTCACATATTCGCACAGGACTGGTGATGGGCTCAGGCGGGCCATCAA
>DPKY01000196.1 GCA_003542275.1 Methylococcaceae bacterium
AATTTTATCGACAAAAACCCATAATCCCTATTCCACCACGTAAAAGAAAAAGTGCGTTGACACCCCTCTAAACCCCAACTGATAATAGGCGCAAAGTAAACTCTTAATGAGGATTTTTGATGTTTAGAGCTGCAAATACACCTGTTATGAACCTCACCCCGATGACCGACAAAGCGATTGCCGCCGAAATAGGCGCCCGCTTTCGTGCTTTACGGCTTAAAAAAAATTTGACCATTGAAATGTTAGCAAAAAACGTGATGTTGTCTGAAACGACCATTAAGCACTTGGAAAAAGGACAAGCCAAATTGTCGACCATGATTGCGGTGTTGCGTGAACTGCGTGAACTCAATAACTTGAATTTTTTTATCCAAATCCCGCAAATTGAACCCATGATGCTCTTGGAAATGCAAGGGAAACAACGCCTAAGAGCCTCAAAATCAACACATCACAAACAAAACAAAGACAAAAATAAAGACAAAGACAAAGATAAAGAGACACCGTCATGGTAACCGCCGAAGTAAAATTATGGGATGAGCGAATGGGCGCGGTAACGTGGATAACAGAATTAAATTGCGCATCATTTCAATTTGATACACAGTTTTTGCGCAAAAATAGAGATGTTTCGCCCATTCATTTGCCTATCAGTGACGCGCAACGCGTCAATACGACATTTATGTTTTCAGGACTCGCTTTTGATACGTTCCAAGGATTACCCGGACTCTTAGCCGATTCGCTACCTGACAGCTTTGGCCATCGCTTACTTGATGTTTGGTTAGCACAAAAGGGATTAACACCCCAGCACGTGAACCCCGTTGAAAGACTTTGCTATATGGGAACACGCAGCATGGGGGCGTTGTCCTTTCATCCCATTAAAAATCACACTTTTGAGCAATCAAACGTGCTCGCGTTAAATGAACTGGTCGAGATAACCCAAAAAATCATGGCGGACAAAGCGCAGTTTGCCATACCACTTGGTCAAACAGACAAAGAAAAAGCACAAGCGCTGCTCAATGTTTTAAGTGTCAGCACGTCGGCAGGCGGTGCACGACCTAAAGCCATTATTGCCATGAATGCGTCAGGTGAGATTCGCTCAGGCCTAATAGTGGCACCAGAAGGGTTTGACTATTGGTTATTAAAATTTGATGGCGTCACAGAGGGAGAACTTGGCAAACCCACAGAATACGGAAAAAGAGAATATGCGTATTACTTGATGGCGAAAGATTGTGGCATTGAGATGTCAGAATGCCGATTACTCGAAGAAAACGGTAGGCATCATTTTATGACAACACGCTTTGATCGCGTCAATCACGAAAAAATACATATGCAAACATTGTGCGGCCTTCAGCATTATGATTACAGGCAAGCGGGCGCCTACAGTTATGAACAAGCCTTTGCGACCATGCGCCAACTCAATCTTAAAGCCCATGAAGCAGAACAGCTTTTTAGACGTATGGTTTTTAATGTCATGGCTAAAAATCAAGATGATCACACCAAAAATATCTCTTTTTTAATGGATAAAAAAGGGACATGGCATTTATCACCCGCCTACGACGTCACCTATGCGCATAACCCGCTAGGACAATGGACTAATCAACATCAAATGCGCGTCAATGGTAAGAGAGAAAATATCAGCGTAGAGGATTTTTCCCAGGTTGCCAGATCAATCAATTTAAAACATGACAACGCGATTATTGAGCAAATAAGCGATGTCATTCACGCATGGCCGCGCTACGCCAAAGCCGTCGATTTAAAATCCCCTCACACTTTAGCCCCCACTGTTTGAGAAACGAAAATTATGAACACAACAACACAAACACAAGCCGCCAATGCGTTTAATCAAGCCAACGCGGCGTACCGCTCGGGCGATTTTGCACTGGCCCTATCTCTCACGCGCCACGCACTTGAGTTTGACAACCAACTCGAACCCGCGTGGCTCACGCAGGCGCGATGCCTTGTCAAACAAGGCGACGTCATGGCCGCGCGTGAAGCCTTTGCCCAAACGCTGCGCCTCAATCCCCAAAACTACAGCGCATGGCTTGAAGCGGGCCATTTGTGCAAACAAATTGGCGAACTCAAGCAAGCGGCGATGTCCTATCAACGCGCCATCGACACCAACCCCGAGCGCTACGAGGCCTTTTTGGGCATGGCGCGGGTGCTCGATTTGCTGGGTGAAACAGCGCTCTCTGACCACGCTTACGAGCAAAGCATCAACGCCGCGCAAAATACCGCGCCGCAAATGCTTGAAAAAGTGCATCACCTCATGGGCCAGTATTGCCTTGAAAAAGGCGACGCGGCGCGGGCGATGCGCAGTTTTCAACTGGCACTGCACTCCATCCCGCCAGAGGACGTCAACGCCGCCGCAGAGATTCAAATGGATTGCGCGATTGCTCTGCTCCGCCTTGACCACTACGACAAGGCCTTGCAGCTGTTCTCGCTGGCGTCAGCGGCCACCCATGAAAGTACACTTGCGCGGCTCACGTCGCTGAGTTTTCGGCATAACTTTTGGCAAGAAGCCATCGACGTGGCGCGGCGCAATGTGGCACTGCACAACACCAGCCCAACGGCGCACTGGAACCTTGCGCATCTACTCGCCGAGTGCTGGCAAATGCACGAAGCCCAAAGCGTGCTTGAACACGCAGAGCGCCTCGCCCCCATGCCAGGCGCCACGTCGCTACGCGCGGCGATTTCGGGCAAAACGGGCGATGTCGATAAAACGCTTGATTTGTATTTGTCGCTGGCGCGGAGTGAAAAAGACAATATGACCTACGCGTCTAGCGCGGCGATGAGTTCGCTTTATAGCGATAAACTCAGCCCGCAAGAAGTGGCCAACTTGCACCGTGAACTCTTTGCCCCGCTGGGTGCACAGGCGCGGTCGCGTGACACGTTTCAACGTGAACCGCTAGACAATCGCCGCCTGCGCGTGGGGATTGTGTCGGCAGATTTTCACCATCAACACCCTGTAAACATTTTTATGCAGCCCATGTTGCGTGACATAGACCAACAACGCTTTGAAATTTTTGTCTATTTCACCGGCGACACGCACGACACGCAAACCGCGCTGGTCAAATCGCGCGTAGAACATTGGATTGAATCAGGCGCGATGAACGACACGCAACTCACGCGACGCATTGAAAATGACGCAATCGATTTATTGCTCGACATGGCCGGCCACACCAGCCAACACCGTATGGGGGTATTTGCTAACCGCGCGGCGCCGGTGCAGGTGACCTATTTAGGCTATCCCGGCTCTACGGGCGTGCCCAATATGGATTGGATTTTAGGCGACAAAGTGGTGACCCCCGAGGGCTGCGACAGCCTGTATTCTGAAAAAATTTGGCGCTTGCCGGGGACGGTGTTTTGTTTTGCACCGGAAGAAAACTATCCCCTGCCCGCGTTGAGCAAAAAAGCCCTCAAACGGCCGCTGACCTTTGGCTCGTTTAACAATGTGCCCAAACTCACGCCACGCACGTTGGCGCTGTGGGCGCGGGTACTTGAGGCCGTGCCGGATTCACGCTTAGTGATTAAAGCGCCCAGTTTTAGTGATGACGGTGCAATTAAAGTGTTTCGTGAACGGTTAGCGGCGCTGAACGTGGATGTGACGCGCGTGGCATTTCGCGGGCCTGTTGGCCTCACGGACATGATGGCCGAATACGGCGACATTGACATTGCCCTCGATACCCTGCCCTACAATGGCGGCACCACGAGTTTGCAGGCAATGTGGATGGGTGTGCCGGTGATTACGATGCTGGGCGGGCATTTTGTGTCGCGGATGGGGGCGAGTTTTATGACGGCGGCGGGGCTGTCGTCGTGGATAGCCAAGGACGATGACGACTATGTTGCCATTGCCATTGCGCAAGCCAAAGACCGCGCAGCGCTTCTTGCGCTCAAAAAAGGCTTACGGGCACAGCTGCAAAAATCCCCCGCGTGGGACATCACGGCGCACACGCGTGCTTTTGAGCAGGCATTGTGGGAAATGGCCAGCGAGGTTTTATCACCTGCGGCCCGCACTGTTCACTAACCCCTCTCGCATAAAAAAACACCGCGTCAACGCCCTTGATTTTTTGGGGATAGACACGGTGTTTTTGATTATCTCAATCATAGTGATTGCTTATATCAATGGGAATTAAAACCTTATCCTCAAGTATAAACTCAATCG
>DPKY01000265.1 GCA_003542275.1 Methylococcaceae bacterium
GCTCAAGCGTGGGCAGGTTTATCTGTCCGGCAGTTTGCGCTAAAAACAGGCACGTCAAAAAAAGCGACAGAAGCCAACGAGAGAGTTTTAACTGTTTATTACTGATGGTCATGCGCAATTACCTTGTGGTCGCGGGATAAAAATGCGTTTTTTTGTTTATAAAATAAAAAATATGGCATACTTTTTGTATTATTTTTTGAGAAATAGGGGCAGTGATGCGCAAAGAGAAGCGACGTGTGAAGAACGTCTATTCCTTGACACCGTGACGTCTAAGCGCGAGATAATTTTTTTAGAAAACCCTTTTGCTGCCGATTAACTGACACATCTATGTGAAACCTAAATGTGATAGATTGACTTTATCGCAGTATTTTAGTGCCATATTTTACAGCAATACCTTATGATAGCGGCTATATTTTGACGTTTATTGGCCGTCGTTTTTAATCACTCAGCACACGAGAAAACAATGTTAGTTATTATTGGATACGTATTAGTTTGTAGCGCGCTCATGGGCGGCTATGTTGGGGGGGGTGGGCACCCTGGTATTTTATTCCAGCCGTTTGAAATGATCATTATTCTCGGAGGGGCGCTTGGTGCGTTAATTGTAGCAAACCCCGTGACGGTTATTAAATCGGCGCTAGCTAAGGCGACAGGGACACTCAAGCCCGAGCCTTATGATAGAGATTTCTACATCGAATTGATGATGTGTTTTTATATGTTAACCAATAAAACCCGTAAAGAGGGTTTATTGTCGCTTGAGGATTTAATTGAAAATCCAGAAAGTAACCCGTCTATTTTTACAGAACGAATTACCAATGATCATCATTTATTGGAATTTATTTGTGACAATTTACGCCTTATGATTACCGGCGTTGAGGTGCATCAATTAGAAGAATTGATGGATCAAGTTTTAGAAACCCATCACGCCGATGAACACACCCCCGTGACAACAATTCAAACCATGGCTGACGGTCTTCCCGCGTTTGGTATCGTGGCGGCGGTTATGGGGGTTGTTCATACGATGGAGCTCGTTGGTGCCCCACCTGCGGTTATGGGTAAAGCGATTGCGGCGGCGCTTGTTGGTACGTTCGTGGGGATTTTGCTCGCGTATGGTTTCGTGGGGCCAGTAGGCGCTTTAATGGCGCAACGTGCAGAGATGACCGCTAACTTGTATAGATGTACACAAAAAGGCTTGATTTGCTGCGCGAAAGGGGTTTCTCCTGCGATGACCGCAGAGTATATGCGTGCGATGGTGTCTTCTGAGAAAAGACCATCGTTTAAAGAATTAGATAGTTTATTACGTAGCAACAAAGGGTAATCGCAGTCATGGCTGAGCAACTACAACCCATTATCATTAAAAAAATCAAAAAAGCCGCGCATGGTCATCACGGCGGTGCTTGGAAATTGGCGTATGCTGACTTCGTAACCGCAATGATGGCGTTCTTTTTGTTGATGTGGTTGCTTGGTTCAACAGACCCACTGACACGAAAAGGGATTGCTGAATTTTTTCATGACCCTTATAAAGTGTCTATCAACGGCGGTGCGGAGGCGGCTGAACGTACTGCCTTGCTTGAAGGGGGCGGAACGGATATGGTAACCACCGACCCAGGGCAAGTACAGACAGGCGAAACCACGGATTCACAACCCTCAAAACCCGAAGAAGAGGTTGAAGAGGAAGCGGAAAAAATTGAAAAAGTCAAAGAGACCGAAGTGGAACGCGGAAAGCTTGAGAACTTAAAAGATAAAATTGAAGAAAAGCTCAGTGAAACGCCCGAGCTTAACGAATATAAAGATCAAATTAAGTTAGAGATGACCACCGAAGGCTTGCGTATTCTGATTGTCGACGATAAAAATCGTCCAATGTTCAAACTCGCTAGTGCGCAGACCGAGCCACATATTCGCGTCATTTTACACGCCTTAGCGCCGGTGATTAACGAAATGCCAAACAAAGTGAGTTTGAATGGTCATACCGATGCGTTGCCTTTTCCGGCCAATCAAAAAGGCTACACGAACTGGGAGTTATCCAGTGACCGTGCGAATGCGGCGCGTTATGAGTTAATTGATGGTGGTTTGTCGGAAAATAAAATTTTGCGGGTTGTGGGCTTATCATCAAGTATTCCCTACAGTCCGTCAACGGATCCGCTTAATCCTATCAATCGTCGCATTTCGGTGATTGTGATGAACAAGCAAACCGAGCGTCAAGTGTTGCAAGGCAGTAGTGTGCAATAAAGACACGCGCGTTGTGAAGCGATAACAAGCGCCCAATCCTAGTGTTTATAGGGTTGGGCGTTTTTTTATGTGAAAGCGTTAGATTAGATGCCGTAGCGTTGTTGATAGGCTTCAATGGCGGTGAGTTGCGAAGTGTCACCGGTTTGTTTGAGATAGTGGATAATATGCGCTAACGTGATAATAGCAATGACTGGCAAGTCAAATTGCTCACGCACTTCGTCAATAGCCGAGCACTGATTTTGACCTCGCTCTTGTCTGTCTAAGGCGATGAGTACGGCTGAGGGGGTGGCGTGCGCGTGGCGAATAATGTCAACCGATTCACGCACAGACGTACCGGCGGTAATTACGTCATCGATAATCAGCACTCGCCCATGCAGTGGAGCGCCTACTAATAGACCGCCTTCGCCGTGGTCTTTTGCTTCTTTGCGATTAAAAGCAAAAGGCATATCGCTGCCTGTTAGCGCCGCGTAAGCGCTGGCGGTTGCTACCGCAAGAGGAATTCCTTTGTAGGCGGGGCCGTAGAAG
>DPKY01000075.1 GCA_003542275.1 Methylococcaceae bacterium
TTGTCAATGACAGCGTGATTGTTGGGTTTGATAATGGAAAACTCATTGCACTGGATATTGCCAATGGCAAATACACATGGGAAACGGGGATTGCCATAGCAAAAGGGCGCTCTGAAGTGGAGCGACTTGTTGATTTAGATGCTGACATGGTGCAAACAAACGATGTGGTTTATGTGGCGAGTTATCGTGGTGGCATGGCAGCTGTTTCGGCATCAGACGGTGATATGCTCTGGCAAAATACGTCGATTTCCTCTTATCTAGGATTAAGTCATGATTTTCGCTGGGTGTATCTCACCGACGCGCACGCACACGTTTGGCAAATAGATCAACGCAGTGGCGCGGGACTTTGGCAACAAAAAGAGTTGCATCATCGTCGGTTAACCGCGCCAGTGACGTATCAAAATTATATTGTGGTTGGGGATTTTGAAGGTTATGTGCACTGGTTGAGTAGCACAGATGGGCATCAACTAGGACGCGTTCAAGTGACCGATGCGCCCATTGAAAATCCGCCTATCGTAGTAGACGATATTGTGTATATTTATGCAAAAGACGGCACCTTGAGTGCGTTGAAAATGAAGTAAACTTTTTTGCAATGCGAAACCTACGCAGTTTGTGCGTTGCATTGTCTTTTTCGCTTTTTTTGAGCTCAAACGTAAAATGATGTTACCTGTTATTGCCTTAGTTGGCCGTCCTAATGTGGGCAAATCTACCTTATTTAATTTATTGACCCGTACCCGTGATGCAATCGTTGCCGATTTTTCAGGGTTGACGCGTGATCGACAATATGGCCGCGTTAAACACAAAGATATTCGCCCCTGCCTGGTGGTGGATACTAGCGGCATTGCTGATGAAGCAGAAGGTATTGAGCGCGTGGCACGTCAGCAGGTACAGGTGGCATTAGAGGAAGCGGATATTGTATTTTTTCTCGTTGATGGGCGAGCAGGCCTCAATGCTTCGGATAGAGTGATTGCTGATAATTTGCGGCGCTTGAGCAAACCGGTCATGCTGGTGACCAACAAAACGGATGGTGTGGATTCATTTGTCGCCATTTCGGATTTTTATAGTTTAGGACTGGGCGAGCCCTATAAAATTGCGGCTTCGCACGGCACGGGAATCCCCGAATTATTAAAAAAAGCCGATACGCTCTTGCCCGAATTTGTTGACAGCGCCGCAGGGGAAAGCGACGCGATTGCCATTGCGGTCGTCGGGCGTCCGAATGTGGGAAAATCAACGCTGGTGAACCGTCTGCTTGGTGAAGAGCGCATGGTGGTCTTTGATGAAGCGGGTACCACGCGCGATAGCATTTATATTCCCTTTGAGCGACATGGCAAAAAGTTTACGTTAATTGATACGGCGGGGATGCGCCGTCGCTCGCGTATTGGTGAAACGATTGAAAAGTTTAGCGTTTTAAAGGCACTGCAGGCCGTTGAAAAAGCCAATGTCGTTATCTACATCATCGACGCGCGAGAAGGCATAACAGATCAAGATGCGCATTTACTTGGCCTTGTATTAGAAGCAGGGCGGGCACTGATTATTGGGCTCAATAAATGGGATGGCATTAGCACCGAACAAAAAAACACGCTTAACCGTCAACTTGATGTCAAGCTAACCTTTGTCGAATTTGCTGAAAAACACACGATTTCGGCCTTGCATGGCAACGGTGTGGGGAAAATGTTTGATCGCGTGCAAGATTTGTATGAAGCGGCCATGCTGGATATGTCCACGCCCAATTTGACGCGTATGCTCAAAGAAGCGCTCGCCGCGCATCAACCGCCGCTGGTCAATGGACGACGCATCAAGCTCAAATATGCGCATCAAGGCGGGCGCAATCCCCCCGTCATTGTCGTGCATGGAACGCAAACCGACGTGTTGCCTGAGTCGTATAAACGCTATTTGATTAACTATTATCGTACCGCGATGAGTTTGAGTGGCACACCCGTGAAAATTATCTTTAAATCACCCGTTAATCCATTCCATGGCACGAAAACAAAACCCACGGAGTGGGAAGTCAAAAAACGCGAACGGTTAGCCCGTCGCGCAAAAGCGAAAAGTCATTAGTTTTCGTTTGTTTTTAACATACACATTGCTTACTGTCCACGCATAAAGAATTTGTCGAGTTCTTGCGTGGACAATGCCACCCATGTTGGACGTCCATGATTACATTGCCCACCGCGTTCGGTGATTTCTAGCTCACGCAGTAGTGCATTCATCTCTGCAATTGTCAGTTCCCTGTGTGCTCTCACCGCGCCATAACACGCCATTTTCGCTAATACGCCGTTATATTCTTGTTCAATGCGATAACTCGCTTGATGCGTGAGTAAGTCGGCGAGTACATCACGCACTAATTGTTCCCCATCCACTTTACTCAGCAATGCGGGTTGAGCGCGAAGGAGTAGCGTGTCAGGTGAAATACGATTTAATTCAAAGCCCAACTGTTCAAAAAAAGTCACCGCATTTTCAGCAACGTCAGCTTCAAAAGGCATGACCGTCATTTTAATTGGGAGCAATAATGGCTGCATGGCAATGCGACCTGCGGTGGCGTATTGTTGTTTTAGACGCTCGAAAGTAATGCGCTCATGCGCGGCGTGCGTGTCGACTAAGACCATGCCTGACAGCGTTTCGGCAAGAATATAAATACCATGTAAATGGGCAACGGCAAAGCCAAGTAACGGAGAGGTGAAGGTGCTGTCGTTTGCCTCGTCATCACTTTTTTTTACGGGAGCGGGCATCGGTGAATCTGACGCATAAAGTGTTTGATAAACCGGTGCGGGCGTATTAAGCTGCAGTGGCAAGGGATTTTGCTTGGCCGCAAGAAGGGGCGGGGGCGTATACGCTGTATTGAAAAGCGGCGACGGCGTGGCGGTATCATGGGGCATTTTATCTTCACTGGATGCAAGGTGTGGCGGCAGCGTTGCGTAGGTGGGGGTGGAGCGAAGATTGGCTAATGTCCGTTGCAAGCAAGATAAAATAAAGCCGTGAATGGTGCGACTGTCTCGAAAACGGACTTCTGATTTTGTTGGGTGTGCATTGACATCAACTTCACTGGGATCGAGGGTTAAATACAGCGCAAAGAGTGCATGGCGACCATGATAGAGAACCTCAGAGTAAGCTTGCTTAATAGCGTGCGAAACCGATTTATCTTTGACTAAACGACCATTAACGTAAAAAAACTGCATATCGCCTTGACTGCGTGAAAAGGTGGGAATACTCACCCAACCGCGCAGTGCAAGACCCGACACGTCAAAATCAAGATGCAAAGCGTTATTGATAAAATCGTCACTAAAAATAGCCGCCACGCGTTGCTCTTCTTGTTCTAATGTGAGCGCTGGCTTGAGATGCAACACTTCTTTTTGTGCATTAAATAGCGTAAAACCCAAAGCAAAGCGACTGAGCGCCATGCGCTTGACAACCGCTTCAATGTGACCAAATTCGGTTTTTTCACTTTTGAGAAATTTTCGTCGCGCAGGCGTGTTGTAAAAAAGATCACACACTTCAACCGTTGTTCCTTTTTGGTGGGGGGCGGGCTGAATATCAAAAAAAGTTTCTGCACCGTCGCTACACACTGACCAACCATGCGGCGCCTCGTCTTGACAACGTGACGTTAACGTCAATTTCGCTACTGAGCAAATACTTGCTAGCGCTTCACCGCGAAACCCCATGCTGTTGACGTGCTCTAAGTCGTCTAGTGAGCAAATTTTACTGGTGGCATGGCGTGACAGCGCCAGAGAAAGTTCTTCTTTGTCAATGCCAACGCCGTTATCACTAATGCGAATTAGGCGCATACCGCCTTGCTCAATGTGAATCGTTAATTGCGTAGCGCCTGCATCAAAACAGTTTTCAAGCAACTCTTTGACAATGGAGGCTGGGCGGTCGATGACTTCGCCTGCTGCAATTTGATTGATAAGCTGAGGGGGGAGAATACGAATAGGCATAGCGGCGCAGGCAGGGTGGGCGCTCTAAAACGCCCACGAAAAAAGAAATTACAGAAGCGCAATACGCTGTTCACTGCTGGGTTGTTTCATATAACCGTGAATGCCTTTGAGGATGGCGGTGGCTAATTTTAGCTGATGACCGGAACTGAGTAATTTTAACTCTTCTGAAGGATTAGAAATAAACGCGGTTTCAACCAAAATGGAAGGGATATCCGGCGATTTCAAGACGGCAAAGCCGGCGTT
>DPKY01000091.1:0-3814 GCA_003542275.1 Methylococcaceae bacterium
TCATGGGTGAGAGCATCATCATCCCCATTGACATCAACACACTTGCCACCACTAAGTCGATAATCAAAAACGGTAAGAAAATCATGAAGCCAATTTGAAACGCCGTTTTAATTTCACTGGTTACATAAGCGGGCAAGAGCAGTGAAAAGGGAATCTCGTCGGCATTATTGAGTTCTGCTTTGCCAGAGATGCGTACAAAAAGTTCTAAATCACTCTCGCGTGTTTGTTTCGTCATAAATTGCCGAAAAGGAATAGACGCTTTCTCAACGGCAGTCATGGCATCAATACGCTCTTCCATATAGGGTTTGACAGCTTCATTGTTGACTTTATCAAAGACAGGCATCATGATAAAAATCGTCAAAAACAGGGATAACCCCAGCAACACTTGGTTGCTTGGCACCTGCCCTGTACCCAATGCTTGGCGCAGTAAGCTAAATACAATCATGATGCGCGTAAATGACGTCATCGTCAGCAACATCGCTGGCAACAACGTCATAATGGTCATTAGGGCTAAAATCTGCAGCGTCACGCTGTAGGTTTGCACGCCTTTGGGATTGGTTGTCACCGTTAATGCCTCAACCCCTGCGGGCATCGCAAAAGCCAAAGAGCTTAAGCCCAAAGCGGATAGGGCAAATAAAATGAAAATAACGGTGCGTTTACGCATGATCTTTTCCTTTCATGACTTGTTTTAACTTATAAGCAAAACTGTTTTCTAATGGTGTGGTTGGTGGCATTTTTTGAAGGCACTCCTCACCTTCCAAAAGACAAAGCATCTCTATTCGACTCGGTGTAACGCCTAAAATCAACTGCTTCTTACCGGCTTGCACAAGCACCAATCGCTCACGCATACCAAGGGACAGACCGCTGACAACACGCAAGCGATCACTCTCAAGCGTGGTGGGGGCTTGCAGTAGTCTGATTGCCCAAACGCACACCATAAAGATAACTAAAACAACCAGCAACCCCAGCGACCAACTCAAAAAGTCCGCTCTGGAAATAAGTTCAGTTTGTCGCATTATGCCAAGCGTTTGACGCGCTCAGAAGGACTGATAACATCGGTTAATCGTATACCAAATTTATCATTGATCACAACTACTTCGCCATGCGCAATCAACATACCATTCACGAGCACATCAAGCCCCTCGCCCACAAAACGCTCTAATTCAACAACGGAGCCTTGGTTGAGTTGCAGTAAGTTACGAATGCTAATTTGTGTGCGTCCAATTTCCATCGAAATGACGACGGGGACATCTAAAATGACGTCTAAATTGACTTCTTCGTTGGATTCAACGGCTTGACCGTTTTCTTGGTCTTCAAATTCTTTAAAAGCCACGGTTTCGATATCGTCTTGCTCGCTCATAATGTTTCTCTCTTAAAATTCTGTTCTTTAGTTGATAATACGGTCGGTAATTTGAATGGCGTAATTGCCTTCAGAAACGCCAACTTTGCCTGTAAAGATGGGCACATTCGCCGCATCAAGTGTGACGGTATCGGGCAAGTCAATGGGAATCACATCGCCCTTTTTGAGTTGCAACACGCTACGAATAGACATATTTTTCTCAATTAACAAACTACTCACTGGAATGTCCACGCGCATCACTTCACGATAAAGCGAGTCATACCAATTCTCGTCAACATCTTCTTTATTGCTGTTAATCACATCGAGTAAATCTCGAATAGGCTCAAGCATCGCATAAGGCATGGCGATATGAATATCCCCGCCACCGCCTTCAAGGTCAACGTGTAGCGTGGACACTACAACCAACTCAGGCGGTTCAACAATGTTGGCAAAGCGTGGATTGATTTCTGAACTGAGATAATCAAAGTCCAAATTCATCACGGGTTTCCATGCTTCTTTTAAATCTTTGAAAATCAATTCAATAATTAAAAGCACCACACGCATTTCGGTTTGCGTGAACTCTTTTCCCTCTGAGGGGGCATTTTCAAAGAACCCACCACCGCCAAAATAGCTGTCCACGGCGGTAAAGATTAAACTGGGCTCAACGACAATTAGCGCTTTACCGCGCAAAGGGTTGGCGCGAATGACCGTTAAACTGGTAGGTACAAGTAACCCTTGTGAGAAATCCGAAAATTTTTTAATCTGGATATTGGAAATAAAAATTTCCGACGCGCGACGAAGAAAGTTAAAAATTGACACACGCAACAATCGTGCAAAGCGCTCGTTAATCATCTCAAGCGTTGGCATTCGACCGCGCACAATTCGCTCTTGATTGGCTAAATCATACGCTTTCACTATGCCACGCTCTTCCATTTCCTCAACCGCATCACCAGAATAAACGCTCGTATCTTCCTCTTCTGTTGTGTCACCCACATCAAGGTCACCGCCGCCCATGCCGTTTAATAAGGCATCAATTTCTGCTTGTGAAAGTAAGTCACTCATAATCTTATTGCATGATAAATGAAGTAAAGAAGACGTCTTTAATTTCCGCTTCAGGCGACATTTTTTCTAGCATGGCCGTCGCGTCATCAAAAATTGCGTCACGCAGTGCAACTTTTCCGTCGTGTGTTTTTAAGTTATCTGTATTCTGCGCACTAATTAGCATGAGCAAGTTATTCATTAACATGGGCTCATTTTTTTTCAGTACATCAATGGTTGCAGGATCTTCTGTTGACATAGAGAGCGTGACTTTCACAACGCGAACAGAAGAATTGGGTGCAAAGTTCACCACTAAAGGCTTTGTGAGTTCAAAATAGAGCGTGTGATCTGGTGGTGGAGGCGGTTCTTCGCATACAGCAATTTCTTCTTCATGCGCAGGCGCACCAATCAACCCTTGTTTCACGGCAAAAAAGGTACCGCCACCACCCGCTGCCAAAGAAAGAACAATGGCAACCACTAAGATGATGAGGGGCTTTTTAGACTTTTTAACTTCATATTCAACTTCGTTTTCGTTTTCTTCTGCCATGTTGACAACCTATACGTTTTATTCATTATNNATGCAGGATTTATGCCAAATACGCCTTATTTTCTGAAAACAAGAACACAATTCACGCTTCTTCTTTGAATCGATTTAATTTCAAGCAATATTAATTCCACTAATCTGTGGCATAATAAAGCCATCTTGAAATTGATGTGTAAAAACTTGCTTACTTTACGTTTATGAAACTCCATGATGAGGCGTTGCTGGCACTTGGGCTTGCTGTTGTGCAAGTTGAGGCACAAGCGGTTGCCGACCTTGCTTTACAAATTAACGCCAATTTTGTGGCGGCGTGTAAACGATTGTTTGAATGTAAAGGTCGGATTGTTGTCACGGGCGTGGGAAAATCGGGCCATATCGGCGGAAAAATTGCCGCAACCCTCGCAAGTACGGGAACGCCGGCTTTTTTTGTCCACGCAGGTGAAGCGAGTCATGGTGACCTTGGCATGATTACCGCGCACGATGTAGTGCTAGCGTTGTCAAACTCAGGCGAAACGCAAGAGATTATTGCCATTTTACCGTTAATTAAGCGTCTTGGAGTGCCACTGATTGCGCTAACAGGCAATCCCGAATCGACATTGGCAAACTTTGCCACGGTACATTTGAATGTTGGCGTAGCGCAAGAAGCCTGTCCACTCGGACTTGCGCCAACATCTAGCGCGACTGCGGCACTGGTTATGGGCGATGCCCTGGCCGTTTCTTTGCTTGAAGCGCGTGGCTTTACGCGTACAGATTTCGCTTTTTCCCACCCTGGGGGAAGATTGGGGCGGCGCTTATTATTGCAAGTTAGCGATATTATGCACACGGGCGTGGACATTCCCACCGTGTTACTGGACACCGTTGTTAGTGAAGCTGTGCTGGAAATGACCGCAAAAAAA
>DPKY01000091.1:3950-6403 GCA_003542275.1 Methylococcaceae bacterium
ATGCAAGAAAAAAAAATTAACGCCCTGTGCGTTGTTAACAAGCAAAACCAAGTGTGTGGCGCTTTAAATATGCACGATTTAGTTCGTGCGGGGATAGTGTAGAAAATGATACCTGTACGTGTGATGGAAAAAGCACGCCTTGTACGTCTGCTTATTTTGGACGTAGATGGCGTATTAACGGATGGTAAGCTGTTTTTTGATTACCAAGGCAATGAATATAAATCGTTTCATGCGCGTGATGGGCATGGCATGAAAATGTTGCAGCAAACTGGCGTAGACATCGCGGTGATTTCTGGTCGTCAGTCCCCTATTGTGTCAATGCGTATGCAAAGTTTAGGGATTTCACATCTTTACCAAAATCAAGAAGACAAACGTGAAGCGTTTGCCGCATTGCTTGATGCGCTGCAACTCACAAGCGATGAAATTGCGTATGTGGGCGATGATTTGATGGATTTGCCTATCATGACGCGCGTTGGTTTAGCTATTGCCGTGGCTGATGCAAATGAAGCGGTGAGCGCTTGCGCGGATTGGTGTACAACGCAAAACGGTGGATGTGGCGCGGTGCGCGAAGTATGCGATTTAATTTTGCAAGCACAAGATAATTTCGAGTCGATACTTAATCAATATGTTGCATGACAACGCATCAACATAATTATTATTTTTATGTCGGTATTATCACACTGGCTATTGTGAGTTTTTTGTGGGCTGAATTCCTTCAACAAAATGTCGAAGGCGCGACACAACTTGCACCAGAGCATAGCGCTGATTATTTTAGTGTGGGCTATCAAAAGTGGCAAATGGACGACAAAGGCGAGCGCGAAATGCAACTCAATGCCAATAAAATGACACATTACAGTGACAATAAAACCATTCAATTGGCATCGCCCGTCATGATTGTTGAAAACGCACAGCACCTTGCGCCTTGGCGCATTGAAGCGCAAAGCGGTGAAGTCATTACTGATTCAGATACGGTGTTATTAAATGGGCAAGTATTGATTACACGCCCCGCGCACAATACGGTGCGTGAAGTGGAAATCAAAACAGCGGAGGTAAGCGTGACGCCACGCACACATTTCGCACAAACAGCGCAATGGAGTCAGTTGCGCAGTGGGAAAAACATCACCACTGGCGTTGGGATGAAAACCACTTTTAGCTCACCAATTCATATAGAATTATTATCAAAAGTCCATAGTCACTATGAAACAAAATAGCTGTAGACAATATCTGTCTTTGAGTGCATTAAGCATTGTCTTGTCTGTGAGTACATTGCCTGTATTTGCGCTGGAGAGTGATGCAAAACAAGCCATTACGATTGATTCAAATGGTGCGTCGTATGATGAGAAATCACAACTGAGCACTTATACAGGCAATGTGGTCGCTACACAGGGGAGTATTCGCGTGAATTCAGACAAGCTAGTCGTTCATTTAAAAGACGGTGAAGCAGAAAAGCTTGTTTTTACAGGAAAAATGGCCAAATTTAAACAAACACCCAGTCCTGGCGCTAAAGATATTACCGGTCAAGCGGAAACAGGTGAGTTTTATCCTAAGCGCAATTTACTTGTATTGATAAATAATGCCACGATTTGGCAGGGCAACGGTACATATTCAAGTGATTTTATTGAGTATGATATTAAAACCTCACTCGTCAAAGCCGGCGATAAAAATAACGATGAGAGCAATAGCGGTAAGCAACGCGTGCACGTCGTCATTCAACCAAAGCCTTAATGTATGATTCTTAGCGCAAAACAGTTACACAAAACCTACAACAAACGTGACGTGGTCAATGGCGTGTCGCTGCACGTTAACACGGGGGAAGTCGTGGGATTATTGGGGCCTAATGGCGCAGGGAAAACAACCAGTTTTTATATGCTAGTGGGACTCATTAAAGCCGATGAAGGGGAAATTACCTTAGATGGTCACATCATCACGCACACGCCCATGCACATTCGAGCGCGGCATGGTATAGGCTATTTGCCTCAAGAGCCTTCTGTTTTTCGCAAGCTTTCTGTGGCGGATAATTTGCGGGCGGTATTGCAATTGCGTACAGAGTTGAGTAGCGAGCACATTGACTCGGTGATGATTGAACTGTTAGATGAATTTCATATTGGACATCTTCAAGAACAGCAGGCATTGAGTTTATCAGGTGGTGAACGCCGACGGCTTGAAATTGCACGAGCCCTCGCATCCAATCCTAAATTTATTTTGCTTGACGAACCTTTTGCTGGTGTCGACCCAATTTCTGTTGATGAAATTAAAAAAATTATTCAACATCTCAGTCAGCGAGGCATTGGTGTGTTGATTACCGAGCATAATGTTCGAGAAACGCTCGATATTTGTCACCGTGCGTACATTTTAAGTGACGGGCGCGTCATTGCTGAAGGTGACGCGCAAGCAATTGTTGACAATAAGGAAGTTAGAGATGTTTACTTAGGGAATAATTTTAGTCTCTAAGT
>DPKY01000281.1 GCA_003542275.1 Methylococcaceae bacterium
GGGCTATACAGTGCAACTATTCACTATTTTCACAGCAGATATGCTACGCTAATCACAAGAAACAGAACGCTTGAGGGGGAGAGCTAGGATGCCACGCCTTTCTGTGAAGCAGGCATAAATTACCTAGTTCGCTTGCCTTTTAAGGATACGTTTAGATGATTTATCGTGTATTTTTTATTGTTTTTCTTCTCACTTAACCAGCCGTTGTCATGATTAACTAAAAAAACAAGAATGACAACAGCAAAAACGCCTATAAAACCGCATAACACATGAGTTGTTTTTTTAAATTTTAACTTATGTCTTAATTCCTTGATGCTTTTTAAAATCACAACAACACAAAATATTGCTTATTTAGGATGAACTATGCAAAAAACCGAAAGCGAGTTAAAGAAGAATTTATCAAAAAATATTTTAGCCAGAAGAAAAGAACTTGAGCTAAGTCAGGCTAAACTCNNTAAGTCAGGCTAAACTCGCCGAATTACTTGATGTTGACACGGTCACCATTTCTCGATTGGAAACGGGGAAAAACCTGCCGTCCCTTGGTTTGCTCATGCAAATTTCACAAAAGCTCAATATTAAAATTTCAGACTTGCTTTCAGAATCGGAACTGGAGAATGATGTAAAAGATTTTGAAATTCTCGCTATTGGTATGCAAAACTTGCACGAAACAGAGCGAAAATTACTGATAAAAATCATGAAATTATTTACCGACCATATCATCAAATCAAAACAAGCCGGCACCCCGCCCTCACTTTGTGACATTTGCAAGCTCGAACAATCACTGCAAAATATACTCTAACGCAGGGCGCCAACCATCGCTTATTTCACTTCAACTGTCACCCGTTGTCACCCGTTTAGTTATCTTGTGTCACTTGCGTTTCTCTATCCAACCAATTTCAATTTACATAGTAATTGAGAAATAAACAAAAAATCCCCATATTTCAGGGGATTTTGTTTATGCGTAAACAATATATCTTAAACCTTAGAACGGAATATCGTCGTCATAAGGTGCATTGAAACTCTCTGCCGGCTTATTTGCCATCGGTTGTGGCGCGTAGTGCTGCGCGGGTTGCGGTGCATTTTGATACGATGACGGCGCATAATTAGCCGCTGGCGCGGGGGCATTGTACGAATTAGACGGCATTGGCGCGGGTGCTGAGGCGTCGTTGCGTTTACCCACTAAATCCAAAATGGTGGCATTGAGTTCTAAACTGGTTTTCATCGTCCCGTCGTTAGCTTTGTATTCGCTCATGGTCAGCTCACCGGATACAAACACTTGTTGTCCTTTTTTGAGATAGTCTTTTAAACTGCCCTCGGCACGCTTGCCCCACAGTACAACGCGCAACCACACCGTTTGTTGACGGTCACCAAACCCCACATTATTTGCCACCGAAACATTCAATACCGCCTGCCCCGAAGGTAAATAACGCACCTCAGCGTCACGCCCCACCGTCCCCGTACACGAAAAAACATTACTCATTTTTATCCTCTTGATGATTTTTTAAACTGGTTATTAAACTATGGACGCTGTCAAAAATAAAGCGGGATTGTCACGCTCACTAGCTGACTGTGACCTCACTACTGCCCGCCCGACTTAAGGTAAACAAACTCTTTCCCCGATTTTCGTAGCACTTCCAGCGAGTATTGCCAATTTGCACTTCCGTATCAACAAAAACTGCTCTATCCACGACAACACGCGCATTATCAATAACTGAAAAACTGTCCATCAACTCGTGCAATTCTTGTTTACACAAATCAATATCAATGGAGAGCTTACTCATCGTGCGATGTAATTTTGCCATGGTTTGTTCATTGCTTTTTTCAGGATGCTCATCAAAAAAAGTCAGAATTTTTTTAATATCTTTTTGCTCCGATTGCTTGGCGAGCAAATCATTTTTCATTGCAGTGACTTGTTTTTGAATATAGGGATTGAGCCCCACTTGCAAATGCGTTTTTATTGCGGCATCTGAACCAACGATCACAGCTTTAATTTGCATCAACGCGCACGTTAACCCACCTAAAATTGAGGGTCTTTTACTCCCATTTTTTGCGCCCGCAAAAATTTTATTTCCTGCAATAAGCGTTGAATTCATTGCATATTTTGACACAACAATATCTGTGCCCGCTTCAATGTGGAAATTTTCCACAAACCCAATCACCACCGTGCCACGCGCGACAATTTTTGCGGTATTTTTAGCTTTTTCTTCTTCAGTTTCGTCTTGAGAGCCTTGCGCACCGTTTTTGACATTGATGTCCGCATTGGCAAATAATTCACTATTGCCCGTCACGCCACCTTTAATGTTCAAGCTGCCCATGGATTTCACACTGGCGTTAATAACACTGCCCTCAATAACCACATCTTCAAGGGCGTACACATTCATGCCCTCAGTTACATCCCCTTTAATGGTCACCGCGCCATCAAATCGGACATTCCCCGTTGAAAAATCCACTTTTTTAAGCGATAAAATTGGTGATACTGTCATGCCATTGGGGACAGCAACCGGTTGCCCCGTCACAGAGGACAGTAGTTGATTTTCATCGTCGGGATTGACATACACGCCCGTCATATCTTTAGAAAAAGGGATGTTCTCACCTACTTTAGGCAATATCACCTCACCAAAAACATTGCACCCTTTTTTACCTTCAACGGGCGGAATACGCTGCATCACCACCGCATCTTTATACACAACGGGAATATCACCTAGCTCGCGGTAATCGGCCATGCCGTTTTCATCAATTTTGGGTTTGCGGTCATGCGGATCGGGCGTCATGCTTTTAAACTGCGCGTCAATGCCATCAACAGGGCGTAAGCCCTCTGCAATCGTCACGTCTTTGCAATGACCTTTGGCTAGCAACGCTTCAAGGGCTTGCGTTGAAATAATCCCCCATGTGATTTCTTTATCCTTGACGGCTTTTTGAATATCACTGAGCGTCAGCGGATCACCGCCAAAACAAGGCGTCAGCGTCATGCGTGCTCTTAGCTTATCTTCTGAAATAAAAATCTCACAACTCGCATCGCGTCGCTCTCCTAGCTCTACTTCAAACGCTTCTGCATTAGACGCATTATAGCGTGCGAGCAGATCGCTCATTGCCATCTCGCCAATATATAACTCAGCAAGCCCTTGTTTTTCAAGGCGTCGCTTGACCATATCCGCAGTGAGCATCTCTAATTTATCGCTACTTGGCGTGAACACGGCTAGCAATCTACGCTCACTTTTGCTTAATTTGAATTCAAGGCCATTTTCAACTGTGGTATCGTTCATTATCTTCTCTGCGTTAAGTTTAGTGTATTGTTCATGACGGCGTTTGTGTAAGACAAGCTAGGCCACCTCGTCACTCCCCATAAAACCTTTCATTTTTAAATCCTCAGTGAGAATGTGTTTCATCAACCATCCCTTAGCAAGAAAAGCGCTGTGCTCGCGTAATGTTGCAATATCCTCTGGCAACAAATTGTCCTTTTTTAAAATAGCATGAATATCGGTGCGAATACGCGTAATTTCAATCTCTAGCTCGTCATGTCCTTGCTTATTTTCATCTCTAAACGGGAAAAAATACTGCAACTGCAACGCTTCCTCATGACGAAAATGCTCGATGGAATACTCATAGAGCTGATCAATAAAAAAGAGCAAGGGTTCTTTATCTTCTGGATGACGCAACGCCATCTCAAGTCCGTTAATGGTGGTGAGCAAAAGCTTGTGCTCGGCATCAATAATGGCGTTATTTACGCTAAAACGCGCATCCCATTTAATTGTCATCGTATTCCCTATTATGTTGTTGTCTTAGCGTATCAAAAAAGCGCCTGCGGGTAAGACCCTAAATTTTTTATCATGGATACGTTGGTTTTGAGCAAGTCTAACGCTTTTGCGACATTATCATCCTCGCTATGCCCTGCAATATCAATAAAAAATACATACTCCCAAAGCCCTTGTCTTGAAGGGCGCGACTCAATACTGAGCATATCCACCCCCAACGTGGCAAAAGGCTCAAGCATCGCGTGCAGTGCACCAGATTTATTGGGCATAGACACCACTAACGTGGTTTTATCATGCCCCGTTGGCGCGGCGGTTTGATTGCCGATAATAATAAAACGCGTTGTATTGTTGGTATTGTCTTCAATGTTTGCCGCTAAAATGGGCAAATGATAAATCTGCGCGGCAATACTGCCAGCAATGGCCGCCGTGTTGGGATGCGCTTTTGCCAGTTGCGCGGCTTGGGCATTGCTACTCACCGCCGTTTGCGTCACTTGTGGCAGATGCGTAGCGAGCCATTCGCGGCATTGCGCAAGCGACTGCGCGTGAGAATAGACTTCGGTAATCTGGGCAAGATGACTTGCGTGCGTTAATAAATTTTGCTGAACACGAATGCCCACTTCTCCGCAAATTTGCAAAGAAGAGGTCAGCAGACAGTCAAGCGTGTAACTAATCACCCCTTCGGTCGAATTTTCAATAGGCACGACGCCAAACGCACACTGCCCTTTTTCCACCAAATGAAATACCGCACTAATACTCGCCGCTGGCACGGTTTTTACCGCGTGCCCAAAATGCGTAAACGCCGCTTGTTGCGTAAAAGTGCCCTCTGGCCCCAAAAACGCCACGTCTAAGGGTTTTTCAAGCGCTAAACACGCCGACATCAACTCCCGAAAAAAACGCATTGCCGTTTCATCTGAAAGTGGCCCTGTATTTAACGACTGAATTCGCCGCAACACCAGCGACTCACGATCAGGGCGATAAAAAGACCCACTTTCGCCTTGCGCCAGCTTTGTTTCAGCAACTTTTTGCGCATACGCGGCGCGTTGATTGATAAGTTGCAAAATCTGCGAATCAACCGTATCAATTTTCTCTCTTAATTCAGTCAAGGGGATGATTGGCGTTGGGGGCATAAATAATCCTTTTGTTTAGCGTTTTAGAACATCTCATAATCGGATAAAAAGATACCATATTTGCGTCATTGACACATCACTCTCATCTTGATGTTGTCTTGCTTAATTTTGCGTGACAGAATGTGGCGCACTCCATTTATTTTTCAAATTCGCTATAATTCTACGCGTAGATGGCGTGATAACGTGCCTTTTTTGATTGCTCGAGAATTATATAACCATGAATCCATTTTTGATTATCACCGCACTGTGGCTCAGTGTCATCACCCTAGCGCACGCTGATATGCCTCAAGCAGACATTCACGCGACGGTGCGCAACGCCAACTTGCCTGCGCACGTTGACATCACGTTTAGCGTCCCGCCAGCGCATCATGCGTACCTCGATAAGGGCGAGGAGCAAATGTATATCCCCATCACCTTCGATCCCGCCAATACACTCAGTAGCGTGGGCCTAAAAATTGAAGAACTCAGTAAACCTGCAGGCCGCTATGATGAGGAGGTAAAAGCCACGGTGTTGCGTGATAGCGGTGTGTTTAACTTGACGTTAACCGGCGCGCAACCACCGCCTGAGAAAGTGGCACTTGGGATCAAATATCAAATTTGCAATGATGTGACCCATCAATGTTTTCGCCCGCAAACCACCGCCGTCGAGTTACTCTTTACACCCGCAACCACCCCGCAAGCGTCCAGCCCAACGACAGCGGAAAATCTGACGGATACGCTACTGCGTTTATTTGAGCAATATAAAAATAATGTCGCCGTGATGTTTGGCTTGATGTTCATTGCGGGCCTACTGTCCGTCGCCACGCCTTGCGTTTACCCGATGCTTCCCATTACATCTATGTTTATTGTCAATCGCGCTAATGGCATTGCCGCTAAGGAAAAACAACACGCACTGATTTATGTGATGGGTATTCTCTGCACCTATATGCTCTTGGGCTTAGTGGCCGGCATGACGGGAGGCGCGTTTAACGTCTTTATGCAATCAGGCTGGGTGAATTTAGCGTTTGCGTTCTTTTTCACTTTTTTTGCAATAGCCTTACTGGGCTATTATGAGCTGGGTTTTCTGCAAAATGAAGTACACGAACTCGATCAACACTCTGCGCGAATTAAAGGGCTGACGGGAACGTGGCTAATGGGGCTGGTTGCAGGCCTCGTCATTTCACCTTGCGTGGGGCCGATTGTTTTTGCACTACTGCTACAAGTAGCCGATAACATTGCCAGTAAAGCCGCGCAACTCGCGCTCCTTAATGAAACGCTCTCTTTTGCCGATAAGCTGACGATTTCACTGCAAGGCAGCGTTATGATGGCGGGTTTTGGCCTTGGCGTAGGCGGGCCTTTTTTTGCTATTAGCGTCATGAAATTCAACAAATTGCCCAAAGCAGGCTATTGGATGAACAAAATCAAATACGCTTTTGGGCTACTTATTTTATATTTTGCTTACAGTTATTTAAACAAAGCAATGGGAGTTTTCGGGGTGGATCCACAAACAACATTCGTTTTATTGTTAGGCACACTTGGCATTTGGATTGCCGTGGTGAATTTTAATGTACTCAGTTTGCTTCCCCATGATGCAGCGCCTAACCATAAATTTAAACATTTTATGGGCGTGATGATGATGCTCATTGGCGTTTGGCTCGTGGTGGTCAGTCTTGGTCATTTGCCCATTTTCAGCGCAGCACTGCGCAGCGCAGTCGCTGATGAAATAAGCCCCGTCACGCAAACTGAAGTAGAAAATGATGCGGGTATTGCTTGGCAACGCCATTTTGCTATCGCACAAGACATGGCCCAGCAAACAGGTAAACCCATTTTTATTGACTTTTATGCCAGTTGGTGTGCCAACTGCGTGGCCTTCAAAGAAGAAACACGCAACAATCCCGCGTTAAATGAAGCGCTACGCACGCAAGCCATTGCGCTAAAATTAGTGGATAAAGAACCCGATTTTGAAGCGTTTCGCAACGATCCCGCGCATCGTCAATTAAAAATAGGGTTGCCCTATTTTGCAATTATTCGCGCCGATGGAACGCTATTGTGGTCAAGTACCAATTATCAATCCGCAGACACGATTATCGCCGTCTTGCGTGCGCATCAACCCTAATTACTGACCATGCAAAAATATGTGTTTAGCGTGCTGCTTTGCCTTGCTTTGCCAATCAAGGCGCAGGTGATATGTTCAGCGACGCAAATGCTTAATGCCGACAAAACGGGATGCGTGCCGCTAGCGTGTCCCCCACCCAAACAGTTAAATTTAACCAAAACGGCTTGCTTCACCCCTCCCACGTGCACGTCACCGGAAGTCTTAAACCCAACACAAACCGCGTGTATCAAGCCAAAAGCGCTTGCGTGTACCCCGCCAAAAATCTTAAGTGCCAGCCAAATTAGCTGTATTGACCCCATCATCTCGCCCACTGAGCAAAACACCAAGCCAATACTAGGCGCTGTGCAACAAACGTGGGACGTGAACGTGGGTGAGTTGCTGCGTCTTCCCCTTTGCGTTACCGATGCGCAGCGCGACGAATTCAAATTGAAAAGTACCATGTTAATAGGTCAATTTAGCGAGCCTTATCTCAATACGGATAATCTGCCGACGGTTGATTTTTTATTTACACCAACCGCCCAGCAGGGAAATAAAATTTATTCAACTGCCTTTACCGCAAGAGAAACCCGCACCACGCAACACTACACCTCAAATAAAGTGGCCATTAAAATTCGCGTGTGGCCATCAGCAAATCACGATATTGATGCCATTACAACGCTGAGTGTGCTACGCGCCTTTTGGGAAAATGGTCACCTCATCCTTGACGGACAAATGACGTTTAATACGCTACTCACCCAAGAAGAGCGCAGTGCATTTATCACGCAACAATTTGAACTCATCATCAGCACCCAAAACGCCCAGCTGCTCCACACAACGCCTCTCACGCTCGATAATCAAGGGTATTGGCACGTTACGTTTCCTCTCGCCCATGCGCAAACCCCTTGCAACGTGATGTTAGAATTCAATACCCATAAAGTGTCCCACGCCGTCACCAACGCGCCCTCCACCTGTCAGTAATTCACACGCTTTTCAATGTGAACTCTTTCACAGTTCTGGTTTAAAATTTTGATTTGCCACAAATTGGCCGATATAGTTTTCTTTTATCACAGCCCAATACCAGTCAATGACAATGATAACAACAGACGGTAGCGTATTATGAAGAAATTATTTGTTTTAACGGCACTCACTGCCACCCTGTTCCCAAGTACAGCCACTTTAGCGACAGTACCCTCTATAGCGCAGATGAGCGCAGTGTACACCAGTGCTTGCGTTGCGCCTGACCGCGTGAATGCCAAAATGAATATTTGTGAAACGGCCTATGATGATGACGCCGCGCAAGCCATCGTAAACCTAGTGAGTGTGATTCCCTCATGCACGCTACCACAAGAGTTCAATCCCATTAGTCATGTCTGTGAAACACCACTGGAAAAACAACCCGTTCTCTGTCATACAGGGCAGTTTCTCAATGCCGCTCAAACCGCCTGTATCACCCCAACGCAAGCCACTTGCCAAGTCCCGCAAATACATAACCCAATCACCCATCAATGTGAGCTGCCTGCGCGTAATTCAAAAACGGTTTGTGCAATGGGCAAAATTCTCAATACCAGCACGTCCCTGTGCATTGACCCGAGTGCAAAAAATATCGCGCTACCGCAAACCTAGCGGTGTATTCGTATGAATTGTTTTTTAAGACAACCAATCCTGGGGTTTTAAATACGTTTCATAAAGCACCGCTTCAGGCGTTCCCGCTTGCGGTTGCCAGTTGTAGCGCCAGTTCACTACCGGTGGCAAAGACATTAAAATCGATTCTGTACGCCCACCCGATTGCAGTCCAAATAATGTTCCGCGATCGTACACCAAATTGAATTCAACATAGCGCCCACGGCGGTATAATTGAAAATCGCGCTCATACTCACCATACGGCGTTGCTTTGCGTTTTTGGACAATGGGTAAGTACGCGTTGATATAACTGTTTCCAACGCTTTGCATAAAGGCAAAACACGTTTCAAAACCGCCTTCGTTTAAGTCATCAAAAAATAAGCCACCCACGCCACGTGTTTCCCCTCGATGGGTGAGATAGAAATAATCATCACACCACTTTTTATAACGCGCATACACGTCTTCACCAAACGGATCACACGCGGCTTTTGCCGTTTCATGCCAAAAAACAACATCTTCTCTAAAGGGATAATAAGGCGTTAAATCAAATCCGCCCCCAAACCACCAAATCGTAGGCTCACCTTCTTTTTTTGCAATAAAAAGACGCACATTCGCGTGTGAAGTGGGTACATACGGATTATTGGGGTGAATGACCAGTGACACGCCCATGGCTTCAAATTGTCGATTCGCCAACTCGGGGCGTTTTTGCGTCGCGGAGGGGGGGAGATGAAAACCTGACACATGAGAGAAATTGACGCCCGCTTGCTCAAATACCTCCCCTTTAGACAAGACACGCGTACGACCACCACCGCCTTCTTCGCGTGTCCATTGTTCTTCAATAAAACGCGCTGACGGCTCCTCACCTTCCAAGGCGTGACAGATAGTATTTTGCAAAGCGAGCAAATACGCTTTGACCTGATCGATATCGGTTTGATTCATAGGCTTGATCTTTTGTTAGATGAATGGAGAAGGTTGAATAAATAAATTTAGGGATTAGTGTTAATGCACTTACTAAAACTCTACTTTATATGGGATAATTTTTAACCTTTTATTTTTTAAATTCAACTCATTTCTATTTTTTATGATGCCCTTCCCTACGCTTGAGTCATTTGTTGGTAATACCCCGCTAGTTCGCTTGCAACGCCTTCCTCATCATCCAAGCAACACAATTTTGCTAAAGTTAGAAGGAAATAATCCCGCAGGCTCAGTCAAAGACCGCCCTGCATTGAGTATGATTACTCGCGCTGAGGAGCGCGGTGAGATTCAAATGGGTGATTGTTTAATTGAAGCGACCAGTGGCAATACTGGTATTGCGCTCGCTATGGCGGCGGCAATTAAAGGCTATAAAATGACGCTCATTATGCCCGATAATATGAGTGAAGAACGCATTGCCTCAATGCGGGCGTATGGCGCAGAGATTATTTTAACGCCCGCCGCCGGTAGCATGGAAGCAGCCATTGATTTAGCTCGAGACATGGAGCGAGCAGGCAAAGGGCGAATTTTAGATCAATTCTCAAACCCCGATAATCCACGAGCGCATTACGAAACAACGGGCGTTGAAATTTGGCGTGATACACAAGGGCAAGTCACGCATTTTGTCAGTGCCATGGGAACGACGGGTACCATTATGGGCACCTCTAAATACTTACTCGAACAAAATCCTGCTATTCAAATTATTGGTGTGCAGCCTAAAGGTGATGCCAAAATTGCGGGCATTCGCCGCTGGCCTCAAGAATACTTACCTAAAATCTATGATCCTACACGTCTCAATCGTATCATAGAAGTTGATCAAAACAGTGCTGAAACCATGACACGCACGCTGGCACAAAAAGAAGGTATTTTTGCTGGTGTTTCATCGGGTGGCGCCGTGTTTTCAGCCTTACAACTGGCCAATGAAGTGGAAAATGCGGTCATTGTCACTATTGTCTGTGATCGCGGTGACCGNNGACCAACTGACGGCGAAATTAGCCCAGCAACAGGATTTATGCTCAAGTGTTCAGCGAGTGCTCCCCGAAGCACTCGCCACGCACATTGTTCACTGCGTGGCACATGACACCACGCTCATGGTTTACACCGACGCGGCTGTGTGGTCATCACAGTTGCGTTTTTATAAAGAAGCTATGCTAGCCTCAGTAGCCTCACGCACAACGCCCACTTTAACACAGGTGACAATACGCTTACTTTCGCAAAAATAACGCGCACTTAATCACAAATGATAATGATTTGCATTTAGAAAAATAAATGCTATGATAATTTGCAATATTATTTGGGAGACTCGTCATCATGGCATATCAAAAAACGCTTTTATCTTTCACTATAACAGGCCTGTTATCTACAACATCGGCGGCTTTTGCATTCGACAAGCCAAAAACAATGGATGAAATGTGGAAAATTATCGAAATGCAGCAAAAGCAAATCGAAGCGCTACAAAAAACGAATGCCGCCACGCCCACGCCACAAACAACCGATAACGTAGCCCCTTCAACATCGGCGGCGCAAACCAATGACGTGAAAAAATTAGAGCGCAAAACGGATGTACTCAGTCAAGAAG